>CAMWXM010000446.1 GCA_947178195.1 uncultured Ruminococcus sp. | reverse complement strand
TAACCTTATCTTTCAACCCGTCAAAATTCATCTCAATATAAACTTTCAGTGCCTCGTAAGTTTCCGTTGAGGTCCAATAATTATTGAATTTCCCTCTTACCAGAGATTCTACAACTGATTTGGGATTATATATTGATATACTATCAAGATAATAGCCGTCGTACCAACGTTTCATTTCTTCAAATGACATTTTACTGCTTTTGCAAAGCTCTTTTACTTCATTTTCAGTAAATCCTGTAAATTCTGTTATAGGCGCTGCATCAGTCATTGAATATTCATAAAAAGTATTAATAGCAGAATGCTTACCGTATTTCTTTATTGGCAGGATTCCGGTCATGTATGCAAGCGCAATATAGCTTTGTCCCTTGAAAAGGTCGCATAAAAAATCAAGATACGTTTTTTGTTCTTCACTGCTGATCTTTCTATCTCTGAGAACAGAGTCCCATTCGTCAATAATGAATATAAATGGCTGTTGATTTTGGTTGAAAATTTCTTCAAGCGTATACGGCAGATCCGTTTCGCTATCGTTGATATTAAAAGTCTGTCTCAGTTCGTTTATTACTCTTTTTTGCAACAATTCAAGCATATCATCGACTGTTTTGGCACGGTTAGCAAATTTTTGAATGTCCAATCTTATTACATTATACTGATTAAGATTTTTTTCAAAAGACTGTGTTTTAGCAATATTCAGCTTGCTAAACATTTCTCTTGAATTGCACCCACGGCTGTAGTATGCAGTAAGCATATTGGCAGCCATAGATTTTCCGAATCGTCTTGGTCGACTGACACATATGAATTTCTGCTCTGTGTAAATTACACTATTGGCATAGTCAATCAGCATACTTTTATCAACATATATCTTTGAATTTAAAGCTTGCTGAAAATCAATATTACCTGGATTCAAATAAATTCCCATACGCAGCGCCTCCGTTTCCTAACAATATTAGTATAGCATTTTTTAAACATAAAATCAAGTATAATAGAAAAAGGCTTTCGCTGTATTTCTCAGTCGAAAGCCTTTGTTAATATTAGTGTAATCCGTTATAAGTGATACTATAAATGCTATTTCCGTCCGGCATAAAACCAACCGTACCCTTTTTGCTTATTTTAGTGATATTTCCAAAGAACATATAAGGAGATACAGTACGGTGAGACACACGCTCCCACTCAGGAAGAGCATAGTAAAGCTCAATCTCCTTGCCTTTTATCCTTATAATAATTCTCCTTTATATATTTGTTATTTTAAAAACCTTATCCTCACATTTCACAGCATTTTTAAAATTAAAAACCAACACATTTTCTTCTTCGAAATAATCTCCCTTAATTTTATATCGTTCTTGATCTTTCCACTTACTCATCATATGCCGAATCTCTGCAATGCGCTCTGATCCATAAATACCAAATTGATGACCGCTCTTTTTGGGCGTAATATAAACGGCTTCTTTGGTCTTTTTTTCAACTCCTTGTACAGCAATTCTCTTTCCATTTGGATCAATTAAATAACGAACATATTCTGGTCGTTTCAACATAGTAAAACAAACACTTCCAAAAATCATGTTTTTCTCATTTACTGTCAGAATAGGTTCATAAACATGAATCCCTGTCGGATGATATTCTAATATTTCAAAATCGTCAAAATTAAACATATATGTTCCTCGCTTTTCATACTTATTTTAAAATTTGCTCCAAAATTTTATGTACGTCGTATCCATCCCATTGCATAGATAAAACAAAAAAGCCATTCAAAACGCCTTCTTCGATGTAATGTAACTGAATTCTTCTTACAGAACCATCTCTTCGTCGCATATAGCGTCGAAATTTCAGCATTTCTTGTACAGTATACCAATCTTCTTTAGAAATGATCGCAGGATGATGATCAGTCATACGATATTGTTTCTCCTGCCCGGTATTTTTCACCGATCTATGTGACAGACAATCCACAGTTACTGTTTTTTGCATAAGAACGTCTCCACAATATCGCTCATTTCGCAAAATGCTTCTTACAGTACTGCATGACCAAATTTTGTTTCCTTTCACTGTTTGAATATTATTTGCAGTCAGCATTTCTGCAATTTGTTTAACAGAATACCCCTCAAGAAATTGCTGATAAATAAATCGCACAATCACAGCCTCTTCTTCAACGATAATCATATTCTTATTCTCATCAGTATCATAACCCAATAAAAAGTATGTTGGACACAGAGGAAGACCATTCGCAAATCTCTGGCGAACGGACCAGCGAATACTGTCTGACTTTGCCTCAGACTCTCCTTGAGCAACGCAACTCAAAAAAGTAATCATCATCTCAGCATTCTTATCCAATGTATTCAAACCTTCTGTTTCAAATTTAATTTCTACAGGAGAGCGCAACAGCTTCAATTCACGCATATATTTGACGGCACCTACGCTTTTACCGACAAGAACGGCGTACGTGCAAATTTTGCCGCCGCAGTGACGAACGGCAGCGTGGTTCCCAAATCGGGAAATACCGTCAAGAGAAAGG
>CAMWXM010000445.1 GCA_947178195.1 uncultured Ruminococcus sp. | reverse complement strand
CGGTTTCGGGAACAGTCGCCAGCTTTATCAGCTCGTCTATGTTGCGGGCGAGTTCTTCGATCCGCTTCTGTGCCGCCTGTACACTGCCGTTAAGGTTTGGGTCAAGCACCTCGGTTATGCTTTCCCGAAGCACCTTTATCCGTTTCAGAGAACAGCCCGTGCGAGTTTGGACGTGAATCCAAATAGTTCATGAATATCTCTCGGTCAAGCTCGCGATTGGCTTTTGGTTTAGGGATAGGCTTTTCCACACCCTCGCGGGTGGCGATGTACTTGATGTAGTTTCCGATACTCTTATGCGCGTTCGGCTTGATGTAGCGGCTGGTGACGATTATTTTGGGCATATGGTACTCCTTTCTGAATAAAAAATCTCCTCTACAATAATAGAGGAGACAAGTTTATATGGATGGTCAACATAAGATAACTCTTAATTATCATACTTTAAAACTAGAGGTGATGTACGATGGGAATTCAAGATATTGAGCAAAAATACTGTTCACAAGGTGATACTAGTGCTAGACACAATCCAAAAAAATATTTTTATTCTGGAATGGGAAGTTTTTTAATTGATGAGTCTGGAACCAAACACCTTGATATGCAAATGTATAATAGTGCTGCAAATTTTGGATATAGACATCCAATGTTTGAAAGTTCACTACTCAATCAAATGGAAACTCTGCCAAGCTTATCCGGCGAGTATATGTGTGAGGCTCAGGTATTGCTTGCTGAGAAAATATGCTTATATATGGAAGAGAAGTATGGGGTAAAAGGACGAGTTCATTTCTCGGTGGGTGGAGCACAGGCAGTGGATGATGCTTTAAAAATATTTGCAGCATCTACTGGAACAAAAGATGTTTTTACATTTGAAGGCGCTTATCATGGCAGAACTATGGCAGCGTCAAGCATAAGTTCTAGCTATCGGTATCATAGGCAATTTGGTAGTGTTGTAGATACATACCGTATACCGTTTCCCTGTTGTTATCGTTGCCCATATGAAAAGGAACAGTGTAGTTGCAATTTTTATTGTATTCATCAGTTTAAACGACTTTTTGAATCTGAATATTATGGTATATATCAACATATTCCTAAGGCATATGTCTATCGCGCTTTTTTTGCGGAGCCTCTTTTGGGGCGTGGTGGGTATGTTTTACCTCCTATGGACTATTATAAAGAATTACACAAAGTGCTTCATGAACACAATATTTACCTAGTATTTGACGAAATACAAATGGGCTTTTATCGGACTGGTAAAATGTGGGCGTTTGAAAATTTTGAAGTCGTACCAGATATGTTCACTTTTGGTAAATCAATTACCAACGGATTATGGCCGTTATCTGGGCTTTGGGCGCGTGAAGAAATAATCTCTCCAGAAAAATGGCCTTGTGGTTCCTCACATTCAACATTTTCAGGAAATCCAATTGCAATGGCATTAGGAATGACAGCTATGAAAATAACTTCATCTCCAGAGTTTCAAAAGACAATAGTCAAAAATAGCCATATCTTCAAAGATATAATCATGCAGTTAAAAAGAGACTATCAGATTATTGGAAGATGTGACTGTCTTGGTATGGCAGCAGGTGTTGAAATTGTAGACGAAGTTTCAGGGCGTCCAAATCCAGAATTAGCTCATAAAGTTGTTAATCTTGCACTTACTAAACCTGTTACACTCGGAAACACAAATTATGGTTTGATCTTATCGTTAGGTGGTCTCTTTGAGAACACTTTTACACTTTCTCCATGTACAATTATGAGTGAATCAGAGTTGGAGTTGTTTGACAAGCTTATTCGTCATTATTTGGAAACTGCGCTAAAGAAATAATCTTTATGAGCGCAGTTTCCAAGGTATCTACCGTTAGGAAGATAGATAGAATATCTTCTATAATATTTTTATTTATATATGTGCGTAAGAAATACAAAATTCTTGCCCACTGGAGTTGCTCCAATGTTCGATATTCAATGTTTGCAGCTGCATTTGCTTGAATTTCAAGTAAATCATGGAAATCAAAGTTATTACTTTCACTATGAAGGAATTGTTTTGTTATTGTAGGATACCTCAAATAATTTTGAGAAAGCACTTTGATTATGCCGCGATGAATTAATGGATGCTTGATTTGGGTGAACTTTCTTAAAGCATTAAAACCTTCTTTAGGCCAATTTACAATCATTTGGCTGATAGCCTGTAGCAGTCGCAGGATATTTTTGTAATTTCCTGTTAACTCCAATGTATTCATCAAACGCCAATATTCGCACAAAAACACATTTACATCCTGTTTCTCCTCATAACAGTCACTGTAATTCACACTAGGTGCTGTGTACGAATAGTTTGTAAGTGCATTGAAACCGTCCTCAAATTCAAGATCAAACTGATCTGAAAATCGTTGACGAGATGACATTCGTTCTTCGGAAGGACTTGAAAAAAGCAAAGTTTCATAATCAGATACAATTTGATTAAACCTAACTAAATAAGGTTCACGATCTGGGGGATTGGAAATGTAGCATGACATAAAAAG
>CAMWXM010000444.1 GCA_947178195.1 uncultured Ruminococcus sp. | reverse complement strand
ACTCTGCATCACCTACCACAACTTCTGCAAAGGTTATCTCTTTTCCAATTGATACATCCTCAAAACGGTCGAGCCAATATCTTAGTGAACTGCGTCGTATTCCTTTTTCTTCGCACCATTCTCTTTGGCTCTTTCCGCTGCGTTTGAACTCCTGTATTTTTGTCTCCCAATTTGTCAAATTATCTTACCACCTTTCGTAAGCGTCAAATAATGCCCACCTTGATAAAAAACCTCACACTGCTTATAATTGACAGTGTGAGGTTTAAAATGTTTATTGCTTATTAAAACTTATTCATCTGATTCTTTAAATTTTGTCTTTTTATAAAGGGAAATTACACAGACGATTATTAATATCAATATAATAACACTACCTATTATAAAGAACAACCAAGGCGAACAATTTACAAGTTCCACAATTTTACACCAAATTGTACTTTGTTGTATAAAATATCCCCACGCAGTAACTACCAATAGACCTACAAGTATAAGGTTTGTCCACCAAACAACTGGGTAGCGTTGAAAAATATTAGCTTGTGTTGATTGATTTGATTTGAAATTCAATTTTGTCATTTTTCCAATACAATACAAGAACACAAAAATCATATTTAAAACGCAGATTCCCCAAATCAATCCAATGTTCATAGCTTTAAATATCGGCATCTTAATATTTTCAAATACACCGTCTAAAGAACTAATACTACCAAATATCAAAAAAGCAAGTGCTGTAAATATACCGATCATAGTAATCATTTGTGCACTCATTTCTTTGAAAATGTCTTCTTTGTACTTAGATATGCTCTTTTGGAATTTACTATTATATTCGGCATCAGATTGTTTTAACATTGTATATTGCTGACTGGCTAACGTTACATGATCCCAAATTTTAAGAACAGCTTTGCGTGTATCATCTACATTTTGTTCTGTTAGTCTTCCAGTTAAAGCTTTCTTTTTATCAGCTATTTTAGACGAATCTTCTGTATATCTTACTAAAGCATCTAAATTTGATAATAATGTACCGGCAGGGTCAGCAGTTTTCTCATTGCTGTCATAGTGTTTATATATGATATTGCTTATAGTTGAATACAACACTCTATCATATATACTTATATACCTCAGCAGTTCATCAAATGCATCTTCAGAATTAAAGGACATATTAGGATTATCAAGCCTGTTAAAAAATTTTCGCAAGGCAGATTCCATATCATTTAATCTTTCGCTATGTCCGCTACTTGGTATGGGAATTTGATCGTTTTCCGTTTTTCCAATATTGATTTCTGCCATCACGAATTACCTCTCCTCAAAAAATGCCCTTATACTGTCATTTGATATTAAACCACCTTTAGATTGACGATAAGCATTTTTCCATGGTGTTTGATTATGTGTTATTTCTACTAACTCCGAAGCAGAATATGATGAACAGTCATCTATAATACTGTCGGCAATTTCTTTATCTTCATTATCAAATGGGCAATATTGACTGTCTTTAGATGATGGGATGCTTGCTGCCCCATAAACCCTGTAATGGTAATATACATCAGGAACAACGGGTCCAAAATCCCAAGCTTCTATTCTTTCACCAAAGCAAGGATAACCTTTGGAAACTAAGAATTCAGCCTGAACAAAATACAATATTTTTTGCAATTTTAAATTACTTATTGTTTTACTATGCTTGTTACAATACATAATAATGTATCTTGCAACAGAAAGAGCAGAATACATCTAACCACCTCCGTTATTATTTTATGTTAAACAATTGATTTTAACTTCAAATTATTAAGAATATTTTTACTCCAAGGCACAAGCTCCGAAACATCATTCCCAACCCGAATATTCTCAAACAGAAACTCAAGATATTCAAAAGGTTTTAAATTGTTCTCTTTAGCAGTCTCTATGATAGAGTAGATTATCGCCGAGGAATTAGCCCCATTAGGAGTATTACAAAAAAGGAAGTTCTTACGACCAATTACGAAAGGTTTTACAGCACGTTCCGCAGCATTGTTAGAAAGTTCAAGCTTTGAATCATCAAGGAATGTCATCAGTGTCTCTTTCTGATTTAAAGCATATGTGATTGCTGTACCAGTCAGACTTTTAGGCAGACTAACCCCTTGGTGTTTATCGCAGAAATCGAAAAATTCATCAAGAATTTTAGTGCTGACACTCTTTCTTACTTCTGCGATTTTTTCAAGTGAGTATTCTGATATTTCCGCAGGCTTGTCAGGACTTATCCGCTCTGCTTCAAAAAGCTTTTCTATCATTAGGAAAGCTTGTCCCGCAATGGTGGAGTAATCCTTCGGATCGGCTTGGATTTTCAGCGCGTCGTAAAATTTTCTTCTCGCGTGAACCCAACAACCAACACGCTTAATATTCTCCACCTTGTCGTACCCCGACCAGCCGTCGCAGTGCAAATATCCCTCAAAATCTTCAAGAAACTTTTTAGGATAACTGCCCGAACGCCCTTCCTCATAATCATACAAAACGTGTCTCTTATACAGATCACCGGGCCCACG
>CAMWXM010000443.1 GCA_947178195.1 uncultured Ruminococcus sp. | reverse complement strand
TTGCGGAACTGTTTACCTACGCGCAGGAAACGTCGCTTTATGTTGACAAGATGAATGAGTTTCTTGCCTATACTACTGATATTACAGGCGGCAGCAGAGAAATCAAAGGAAACGAACATACTTTAGTGCTTGACAAGGCAGGTTTTTCCTATAACAATAATGAGTATGTGCTGAAAGAAATTGATTTTGAGATCAAGCCCAATGATAAAATTGCCATTGTCGGATATAACGGCGCGGGAAAAACAACGCTTGTCAAACTTCTGATGCGGCTTTACGATGTTACCGACGGTAAAATATCACTTGATGGTGAAAATATATCCGAATATAGGCTTGATGAATACAGAGACCTGTTCGGGACGGCTTTTCAGGACTTCAAAATATTTGCCTGTTCTTTGCGGGAAAACGTTACCTTGAGTACAAAAAAATGCAATGATGCAGAAGTCGTGGACGCATTGAACAGTGCGGGAATGAAACAAAAATTATCTGAGCTTAAAGACGGACTTGATACTCAGCTCACAACCGAATTTTCATCTGACGGCGTGAATTTGTCGGGCGGAGAGGCACAAAAAACAGCTATTGCGAGAGCATTCTACCGCAAATCTCATATTGTGGTTCTTGACGAACCCTCTGCGGCTCTTGACCCGATTTCAGAATATGAGTTCAACAATGCCGTAATGAACGAGGGACGTGATAAAACGGTCATAATAATCTCGCATCGTCTGTCTGCGACCCGAAAAGCAGATAAGATCATAATGCTTGAAAATGGGCGTATAATTGAATGCGGCTCTCATTCACAGCTGCTTGAACTGAACGGGAAATATGCAAAGATGTGGCGGGTTCAAGCAGGACAGTATATAGATTAAGGAGAAAGCAATTATGTGGAATGAATTATCAAAAGCTTGGCAGACCGCTTTTTCGACAGGGTGGGAATCATTTAAAAACGGTTCCATTCCCATCGGCGCTGTTATATGTGACGAAAATGGGAAAATAATTTGCACAGGCAGAAATAGAGTAAATGAAATTACAAACGGCAACAGAAAGATCGCGCACGCAGAAACCGATTGCTTATTACAGCTTGATACACACAAATATCCTAATTTGGAGAGCTATACCCTATATGCCTGCATGGAGCCTTGTCCAATGTGTATGGGAACCATTGTAATGAGTAATTTCAGAAAAATACGTATAGCGGCAAAAGATGGTCACTGCGGTGCAATTCATTATTGTGAAGATGACAGCTATATCAAATCCAAGAATATCAATGCAATTTTTGAGCTCGGAGACCTGCAGCTTGTCCAGCTTACCATACAGACCTATTTTGAATTAAAAAAGAACGGCGGCGCGGCTAATTCAATAATTGAGTGCTTTGCAGCCGATTGTCCACGTGCGGTGAATATTGCAAAAACGCTGTATGCCGACAGAATACTTGATACATATGCGGAAAACAACACCCATTTTGGAGAGGTTTTTGATATGATCATATCTTACCGAGTGCAGTGAAACGATTATATGCAATGGATTGCAGTATATCAAATCGCTGAAATCATTCAAAAAGAGATAGCAAGGGCTCCAAAACAAGCCCTTGCTATCCTAATCATTTCAATCTTTTTATTACTTTTTTAATATCTTCATATTTAATAGACACAACACGTTCATTATTTTCAACCTCAGATACAGTATAGCGTTCCAAAAGCATTAATAAAATGGTTTCCATAATATCTACATGGTCTTTTTTGTCATATTCATTTAACATAAAAGCCATAAGAAGCAAGCATAAGCCATGTTATCATCTTTGCTTCTTAGTACTTTTTGCAAATACGCCTTTGTTTCAGAATTAATATGCCCTATTGATAAATATCTATAATTGTATTTGTAATGGTATTCATCCAAAACATCATCTATACAAATACTACTTCTACTAATTAGTTCGTATGCGTTTCGTAAAGCTTTATGCAAATGATCTGTTCTAAAGTCATGCACATCTTGACCTTCTTGAGTTGAGTTTGATATAATAAATTCAGTAAATGCATTATTACATTTTGAATAATTACAGTCCATCGCACCTTCTGGCTTATTGGTAGGTCTACCTATGAACAAATCAATTGTGCATTCTTTAAAACTAAAATATAGCACATACCTCATATTCATTAAATTACTGCTCAAATGTAATGAATCGGGTTTGTAACTACAAAGTTTTGCTAATGACATAATTAATAAATGCAGATTAATTGCTGCATTTTTTGTTTCATATATCTTGCACAATTTGATATATTCTGTGATTTGCTTAGATATTTCGCTCATTAATATCAATTTAAAGTCAGATGTTACTATATTGGTTAAACTTGCAATTTTCTCTCTGGAAACATCAATATTTAAATAATTTGAAGGAAAATTAAACATAAAAAAGTCATTAAACCATCTTGGCAATCTTTCATCAATATTAAACAACATATGCCATATGTCTTCAACATCTGTATTATATAATTTGATTCCAGAGTTCAATATTGT
>CAMWXM010000442.1 GCA_947178195.1 uncultured Ruminococcus sp. | reverse complement strand
GAATGGAATATTTCACTTAAATAGAATAAAACTGTAATTTTAAATGATCGTTTGTATCACGTTTATATAGCTTACGGTCTTACAAATTCTGGCAGCTTTTTGGTGAACGACGTATTGTTTTCGGGTGCATTTAAACGGAGTAATTCTCTTTTTGTTTGTAACTTGCGCAGTAATTCTATCACAGTTTAGCCGGGCGGGCGTCCGGAAAGTATTAAAACACTACAAGTGAGGTAAAAAAATGTACGAAGATAAGACGTTAGTTTGCAAGGAATGCGGTAATGAATTTATTTTTACAGCCGGCGAACAGGAATTCTATGCTGAAAAAGGTTTTGTAAATGAACCACAAAGATGCAAGGCTTGCAGAGACGCAAGAAAAAATGCTTCAAGAGCAGAAAGAGAAATGTTTACAGCAACATGCGCATCATGCGGCGGAGAAGCAAAGGTTCCATTCAGACCGAGGGAAGATCGTGCGGTTTATTGCAGCGAATGTTTTGCAAAGATGAAGGAAGAAGCTTGATTTAAGCTTTTCCTGTTTAAGTGCAGCCGTAAGAAGCTGCACTTTTATTTTAAAATATTTTAAAGCAATTCAGTCTTATAACAGTATAATTTTATAATTTAAGGTAACACTGTACAAAGAGTGTGCAGAAGATAAATTTAATGGAGGAAAATAAAATGGCTTATGAAGTAAATAAAAATACAATAATCGGTGATATTCTTGATAAGGATTATGATGCTGCTCCTTTCTTTCTGGAAATGGGTATGCATTGTCTGGGTTGTCCTGCTTCAAGAGGCGAGACTATTGAAGAAGCATGTCAGGTTCATGGGACTAATGCGGACGAGCTTGTTGAAAAGCTGAATAAATATTTTTCTGAAAAATAATCTTATCATGATTTATGGCGTCCTGCAAAAATGGACGTCATTGTTTTAAAATGGGGAAATGATATGGTTTCTATTGATAAACGACTTGAAATATGTGCTGAAATGGTTACGGGGAAGGGTACGGTGTGCGATGTCGGTACTGACCACGCCTATCTTCCTGTTTACTTAATTGAAAATAATATATGCGATAAGGCGATTGCATCGGACATTAATGATGGTCCGCTTAAATATGCAAGGCAGACCCTTGAAAAGTATGACTGCATAGATAATATCACTTTGAAAAAATCAGATGGACTTAAAAATATTGACCTGTCAGAGGTAAGCGATATTGTTATTGCAGGTATGGGCGGAGAAACTATCGCTGAAATTTTGGAAAATGACAAACAGCAAAAAAATGGAATAAATTTTATTTTCCAGCCTATGACAAGAGCGGCATTTCTCAGGAAATGGCTTTATAAAAACGGATATGAAATTATTTGCGAGAAAGCTGTTATTCAGGAGCGTTTTGTGTATACTGTTATTAATGCGGTTTATACGGGAATAAAAATAAATATCGGTCTTACTGCTGAAATCACCGGAAAAATCGACCCTGAAAGCGATGCAGGCAGAAAATACTGCGAAAATCAGATATTGAAAATGAAAAATATTGCTATGGGACTTTCTAAAGCGGGAAAAACCAACGACAGCGAATATTACAGTAATATTGTAAGACGGCTTGATATAATTATGAAAGGAAAGATGAATATGGTATCCGAGATATATAATTACATAGATTCTGTAGCACCGTTTTCTACTCAGGAAAAATGGGATAATTCCGGACTTCTGACGGGAAATATGAACCGTAAGGTAAGTAAGGCACTGGTATGTCTGGACATAAGTAAAAGGGTTGCTGATGAAGCTGTAGAAATAGGTGCAGAGCTTGTTATTTCTCATCACCCAGTAATTTTTCACCCTCTTTACCGACTGCTGGACGATGAGTCGGTATGCAAGCTCTGGAAAAACGGTATAAGCGCAATCTGTGTGCATACTCCCTTTGATTGTGCGGAAAACGGAATGAGCGATATTCTTATGGAAATTGCTGGATTTGAAAAAATAGACGGCATTCTGGAGACGCTTGGCAATGGCGAAAAGCTGTACGGATTCGGAACGGTGGGAATATCTGATGAGGAATATACTCCTGCGCAGTTAGCGTCTAAGCTCAGGGATAAGCTTAATTGTACTGTAGTAAAATACAATAACGTTGATAAAATTATAAAAAAAGCTGCTTTTTGTACTGGCAGCGGCGGAAACCTTATCGAGGCGGCGATAAACTGCGGCGCAGACGCTTATATTACCTCTGAGGTGAAGCATGACCAATGGCTTTTTGCAGAGAGAAAAGGTATTGCCGTATTTGACTGCGGACATTATCATACTGAAATTGTGGGTATGCAGCGGCTTTGCAAAATGCTTGAAGCGGAATTTTCCAATATTGAGTTTATTATGTCTCAGGCTGAAAAGGATCCGGTAAGCTATGCGATTTAAAAGTTTGTTTGTGTGTCCGGTATGCGGAAAAGAGCTTGAAATAAATAATAAAAATTATAAATGCAAAAAAAATCATTCCTTTGACGCTGCTAAAAGCGGATATATAAATT
>CAMWXM010000441.1 GCA_947178195.1 uncultured Ruminococcus sp. | reverse complement strand
TTAAAATTATTTCCGAAATGAAGAATAAATATATAAAGTAATGTATGGAAAATTACTTAGCAATTATTTTTCTGTAAGACCAAAGGAGCGTATAAGTCCTTCTCTGTTACGCCAATCCTCCTTGACCTTGACCCAGCATTTAAGATTAACCTTTATTCTGAAGAAATTTTCCAGTTCTTGTCTTGAAAGGCTGGCGGCTTTTTTCAGCATAGAGCCGCCTTTGCCGATAACTATTCCCTTATGGGATTCCTTTTCGCAGTATATAACGGCGTCAATATCCAGAATGTCCTTATCGCTGCGTTCTTTCATTGTTTCTACAGTAACAGCTATTCCGTGGGGGACTTCTTCATTTAAAAGATTCAGAAGCTTTTCTCTTATGATTTCGGCGGCGATTACCTTTTCAGGCTGGTCGGTTATCATATCTTCAGGAAAGAAATGAGGACTTTCTTTGGCAAGCTTCATTACTTCCTGTTCTATCAAATCAATTCCGTTATTTTCCGTAACGCTTACAGGAATAATAGCTTCAAAATCAAATTTTGAACTGAGTTTTGCTATCATAGGTACAAGCTCTGATTTCATTTTAAGCAGGTCTATTTTATTCAGTAAAAATATTACAGGAGTTTTTTCGGAGGTCATATTTTTAAGCATGCTTTCTTCCTGCTCATTAAGATTTTTAGTGCAGTCCATCATAAAAATAACTGCGTCAATATCAGCCACCGAATCCTTTACGACCCCCAGCATATGATCGCTGAGTTTATTTTTAGGCTTATGCAGTCCCGGAGTGTCCATAAAAACCAGCTGTACGTCATCGATAGTTTTTATTCCGGTAATTCTTGTTCTGGTAGTCTGAGATTTTGAGCTTACCGAAGCGATTTTTTCACCGATCATAGCATTTAGAAGAGAAGATTTTCCTGCATTGGTTCTTCCGACTATCGTTACAAAAACAGTTTTTGTCATATTTTAATATCCTTTTAATTATTATCATCGTCTGTAACAAATGTTACATCTCTTGAAATACCGAGCTTTTCCAGAACAGCCTCTTCCTTTTCTCTCATAAGCCTTTCGTCAAGCGGACTTGTTTCATGGTCATATCCCAGAAGATGCAGCATAGAATGAACGGTTAAAAACCCAACTTCTCTTTCAAGAGAATGTCCGTACATAGACGCCTGCTTCACAGCCATTTCAAGAGAAATAACCACATCTCCCAGCGACACAAAACCGGTTTCGGAATTTATCTCCTGAGTTCCGTCTTCGCTTGTAAGAGGGAAGGAGAGTACGTCCGTTTCAACGTCCTTTTTTCTGTATGCCTTATTAAGACTTCTGATTTCTTTATTTGTTACAAATGATACGCTTACCTCAGCGTTTTTTTCAAAGTTTTCCGTTGCAAGAACCGCCTGACAGCATCGACGGATAAGAAGCCTTATTCCGGTCGGTACTTTTACGACATTCTGGTTATTTTTAACACTTACCTTAAACTTCGGCATTTTTTATTTTCTCCTTTCATTGTTATATTTCTCATAAGCCTTTACAATATCCTGAACCAGCTTATGTCTTACAACGTCCTTTTCATTAAATTTATGAATATATATATCTTCTACATTTCTCAGTACCTTCATAGCCTCGATAAGACCGGAGCTTTTGCTGTCGGGGAGATCTATCTGGGTAACATCGCCTGTAATTACCATTTTACTTTCATTTCCGAGGCGAGTGAGGAACATTTTTATCTGTTCGGAGGTAGTATTCTGAGCTTCATCAAGAATAATAAACGCATTGTCCAAAGTACGGCCTCTCATATATGCAAGGGGAGCGACTTCGATGATACCCTTTTCCATAAGCTTGGTAAAGTTTTCAGCGCCGAACATTTCAAAAAGACCGTCATAAAGGGGACGCAGATAAGGATCGACCTTGTCCTGAAGGTCACCCGGCAGAAATCCCAGTTTTTCACCTGCTTCAACAGCCGGACGGGTAAGTATTATTTTGCTGACCTCATGGGATTTGAAAGCCTTTGCCGCCATAGCAACGGCAAGATAGGTTTTTCCTGTTCCGGCAGGACCTATACCCATAACAATAGTATTTTTCTTTATTCCATCGGTATATTTTTTCTGACCGACAGTTCTGGGTCTTACGATTTTTCCGGTAGCTGTAACGCATATACCATCGCCGACCAGCTGATTGACCTGTTCAGCTTCGCCGTCTGACACCATAGACGCCACATATCGTATAGTCTGACCGGTAAGCTTTTCTCCGGTATTAGAAATTTTCATAAGCGATTCTATCGCCTGACATGCCTTATTGACATTTTCCTCGTTTCCCGAAATTTTTATATCAGTCCCTCTGCTTATGACAACAACGCCGTACTGTCTTTGGATAAGATTGATATTCTCGTCATAGGGTCCGAATAAATTTATAATTTGTTCAGTATCGTTTACATTAATGATCTTATCAGCCATTTTCACACACTCTTTTCAATAAATTTATTTCCGGTTTTTTATTTTCCGAATTGTATCATAATTATTATAGCATAAAAT
>CAMWXM010000440.1 GCA_947178195.1 uncultured Ruminococcus sp. | reverse complement strand
CTTGAATACTGTTTTTAAAGCAAAAAAGCATTTAATAAAAGTAACACCGCACAAAGACTTTAAACAGGTTTTGTGCGGTGTTGTAAAATTATTTATAAATATCGGATATTCTTTCAGCAATTTCTTTAAAAACAGGAGCAGCACAGTCGTTGCCATAGCCGCCACCTTCACACAGAACAGTAACAGAGTATTTAGGTTGGCTTATTGGAAAATATCCGGTTATCCAGCCATGACATATTTCCTCATCTTTATCATCAAAGCTACCTGTTTGTGCAGTAGAGGTTTTTCCGGCGGCACGGACATTTTTAGGACGTGCTTTTGAATTAGGATTGCCGTTTACAGATGCGATCATCAGATCCTGTAACCGAAATGCGGTATCTCTGTCAAAAACTCTTACAAATTTTTCCTGTTCTTCATTTATTATATTTTTTCCGTCTTCAGAAACGCCTCTGACAAGCCGTGGTATATAAAGCTTTCCTTCGTTTGCGATTGCGGCGGTCATCCGGCATATCTGAATGGGAGATGCTAACAGCTTTCCCTGACCAAAGGAAAAATTTGCTTTTTCAGCAGGTATTTCAAGCTCTTCTATTGTCTGTAAATTTCCTCCTGATGAATTGATACCAAGAGCAAGAGAAATAGGAATACCGAATCCAAGCCTTTCAGCAGTGTCATGAAAAATACCGACGTCGGTTTTTTCGGCAAGCTTTATAAAATATGTGTTACAGGAATTAGACATTGCCTGTGTCATGTCCTGTGTACCGTGTCCGCTGTGGTCATGACACATAAATACCTGTTCATCAACTGTGTCTGATCCAGTGCATTTATATGAAAAGCTTTCATCAATTCCCTGCTCAAAAGCGGCAAGAGCGGTTACAAGCTTGAAAATAGAGCCTACATTATAAGAATATAAACATCGGTTTATGAGCGGAGAATTTTCGTCTGACAAGGCTTCTCCTAAATTTTCAGTGCTATAGGATGGAAAGCTCGCCATTCCTAAAATATCTCCTGACTGAACATCCATAACTACAACTGCACCTTTTTCCATTTTCCCGCCTGCAAGCTCGCATATTGCCTGAATATATTTATCGAGAGTGAGGACTACGCCTGCTTTCATTTCTTCATCGGATTGAACGACTTTTTTCAAACCTTGCAGTACAGTTCCCTGTCCGTCAATGCCATAGGTCACCTTATTTGTCTGGGTGTGCGATCTCAGAAATTCATCGTAAGCAGATTCAATTCCGGTCACACCAGTTCCGTCTCTGACATATCCGATGACATGACATGCAAGCTGATTTTTTCCATAGCGCTTAGGGGTTTCAAATGCGGTAATATCCTCACTGATGAAGTCCTTCTGATCTACTCCGCATACGAACGGACTTCCGTAAATTATCTGAGAATAATATTCGTCTTTGTTTGTAACATGTGGTAAAACCTCTGCTGCCGCCGATGCAGTCGGGTTTATTGCTGCGATAAATTCAGTATCGTTATTGACAAGCTTGTTAAAATTTCTATCGTATATGTTTCCGTTTGTGTTACCAACTCTTAGACTGCATTTTGTTTGATCTGCTGCTGCGCTGATATATTTCTGGTCATTTACAATGATGTAAATGCGCATGTATAACATTGTGAATAACAGCATAAATACAATTGCTATAGCTGTGAGTCTTTTCTGCATAAACTATCCCTCCTGTAATTATTATTGACAGTAATTACTGTTTAATAAACATTATGGGTTTATTTTATTAGAAAAAAGTGAGTTTTTTAATTTGTTTTATTGATAGCTTAATTTGAAGATTACAAATCTATTACAGATTTAAATATTTTATTGGAGAGTATTGACAAAAGCTGTATAATATTATAAAATAATATTATACAAGATAACCATCACAAAATTCAGTTTCAAGGGGTGATTCATATGAGTATAAAACATAGAATTTTATATGCGGCAGTATCAGTACTTTGTACAGTGGGTTTATTTGCTGCCAGTGTAACAACAATGAATGTAAACTCTTATGCAGTTTCATCAAGCACACAATATAAATCAGGTGATGCCAATCACGATGGGAAGGTAGATATTCGTGATGCAGCGTGTATTGCTATACATTGTGCAAAAGGTGATATAGGCTTACTGCCGTCAAATGCTGATTATAACAGTGACAGTAAGGTTAATATACGTGATGCTGCGGCTATTGCTATACATTGTGCAAAAGCTCATGGTGCTGACGTTTCAGGTATGCTCGAGCTTGTAAATAAAGAACGTGCAAAAGCCGGAGTTGCTCCTTTGAAAATCAACGGTACTCTTAATAAATTGGCCAATGAGCGTGCGTATGAATCAATATATAACTTTTCACATAAACGTTTAAGCGGAGATGGATTTTCGGCAATTCTTGATGAATATGGAATAGATTATTCTTATTGCGGCGAAAATCTGGCTGCCGGAAATTTAAGTGCAGCAGCAACAGTAAAACAGTTTGTAAACTCGCCGGAGCATTATAAAAATATGATCGACCCGGATTTTACTGAGATTGGTAT
>CAMWXM010000439.1 GCA_947178195.1 uncultured Ruminococcus sp. | reverse complement strand
CTGTATGTATCAGCCATTCAAAATATCCAAAAAAATTTTTCAACTCATCATATTTGTTTTTTGCAAGCATTTCGCCAATAAGCGACTGAAAACCATTTTTCATTGACATAATCACATTTGTAACACCGGAAATAATAATGTTATATACTGAATAAACAGAAACATTGTCAAGAGTTGAAAAAACAGTAAGTACAATGTTGTCCGTTCCTGTCAGTACATAATAAGCAAAATGCTGAGCCATTCCGTTCCATTTTTGCTTAATGGGTTCATCGGCATAGCTTATCTTTTTATCAATATCGTAATGACGTTTCACGTAAATATATAGACATAATGGACGAGCCAAATATATGAATGACGTTGTAAACTTAACAGCCTGAATGGAACATCCGATATTTATAAGCACTGCACAAACGACAGTATTCAATATAACAGTAAAAATTTGCACCGTATTCTGAATGTAAATCCTTTGATGTGCAGACAAAAGAAATCCATTGACTATACCAAAATAATACTGAGCAAACAAACTTACGCTTAAAGCCAAAATAAGTGATGCTGTATATAAATAATCAAACTTTTTCTGCAAAAAGGCTGAATAAACTATTATAAGTATAACAACATATAAAAGAAGTATCATTGCAAGCCTTTTAAAAAATCTGTCTGCCGATACATAAATCTTGCTTATCTGATCCTTATCGTTATCCGCAAGAGGTTTATAAAGCGTCGATTGTACAACTGCCCCGACTCCGAAATCAAGAAGCGAAATCACCCCGAGAAACTGAGTTATGCTGTTTACAAGACCGTTTACATCAGAACCATATGTTCCCAATATCAGTCTTGGAAGGATAAATCCGCTTATCGTAATTACAACTTGCAAACCAAATGATGTTATAGTGTTTAACGCAAGCTTTTTACCGTTTTTGTTCAAATTTCCACGCTCTCTTCTCAAGCAATTATATTAACCGACGGGATTTTAGACGTTTCCGCATTTATTAAATCAACTTTCTTTTTTCGCAGCATATTTTTTCAGAATTTTTCTTTCTTTAACAGCGCATTTGATAGTATTTTCATAATAGTAATGCCAAAAATCAACTCTTGCAATTGCTTTCCAAAATATTTTTGTAAAAATACCTGAAAAACATTTATATCTGACAATATTTTTTATTGTCATAAGTATCCATATATAATAACATTCTCTATATAGATATTTTGTTTTGAACATCTCATTTTTTTCATTTCCGTCTAATATTCTATGTACATGACTTTCATAATTCTTTGCATTGCCGATCATTTTATCCTTGAGCATACTGAAATGTATATCCGTTTCTTCGGCTGACATATCATAGCCAAAATACTTTTTTATCATTTTATTTTGTACCATTTTTGCACAGCCGCACTGCTCTTGCGAAGCATTTTTTGTGATCTGA
Organism: uncultured Ruminococcus sp.; assembly: GCA_947178195.1. Lineage (GTDB taxonomy): Bacteria > Bacillota > Clostridia > Oscillospirales > Ruminococcaceae > Porcipelethomonas. Next base: position 1,115 of record CAMWXM010000439.1, on the reverse strand, counting down.
CCGTCATGTACCCTATATAAAACAAGTATTTCTTCTATAGTCCTGATTTTTAATCCGCTCATTACACAATCTGCCCATAGCATATAATCCTGAGCTTTTTTGATGCTTTTGTCATAATTGATGTTATTGTTACGAAGAATATCAGCATTAAGCATTGCTGATGAATGAGCTACAAAGCAATTGGTGAAAACACCTCGCAGTTTTAATGTTGTATCATCGTTAATTAAATGCATAACGATCTTATTGGTATCCATATATTTTACTGCAGAGCCTACAACCGCAACATCAGGATTCTTTTCAAGATATTTAACTTGGGTCTTAAGTCTGTCCGGACAAGACACATCATCTGAATCCATTCTTGCAATATATTTACCCTGTGCCAGATTGACCCCATTATACAGCGATTCTGTCAAACCTAAATTGCAATCGTTATGTATGATCCTTATCCTTGGATCATTGTAGCTGTCAAGCAGTATTAAATTACTGTCACAGGTTTTATCATCAATTATTAGGAACTCAAAATCTGTATAGCTCTGCACGAGAATGCTTTCAATTGCTTCTTTTAAATACTCGTCTTTTGTATTATATACAGACATTAAAACTGATACAGTAGGCGTTTTATCCATTTTTTATTTAAATGATATAATTAATCATTCTTCTCCTTTTATAATATTTCAGTTAAATCATAAGGCATCTATAAAAATTAACAGATCCTTTAATAAAATAAATATTGGACATGTAGATGGCATTGACGAAAAAATAGTATTAATGCCGTTAAAATTCTTCAATGTAAAAAAATATAAGCTTAAGACCGCACCTAATGCACAAAATATATACGAAAACAATATTACAATTAATGAGAATTTTCTATATATTACTCCTTCTGCATATGGGATATAATATACTCCCCCAAAAATCACAAGAGCAGAAACAAATCTCCAATATTCATGGGTCAATGTGTTTGTACAACTTAGTGCGAGCAAAATAATTATAAAAACATAATTTTGTAATTTATTTGTCCTTAAAGATACTGCTTTCTTAGAAGAATACTTTTTGCTCATATAAACATTTGAAATAAAATAAATGCATGTTATTATTGTAAAGCTAATATAGAC
>CAMWXM010000438.1 GCA_947178195.1 uncultured Ruminococcus sp. | reverse complement strand
TTATATGATAGCATATCTATTTTCGTTTGTAAATCTTTTTGGGCCTTGTAATATTTACCAAAAAAATAATTAAGTGATATCTATTTCCGTTAATTATTAAAAAATGCACCTGCTAATTCAAGTGCATTTTAAAAACAAATTAATCTTCTGATTCATTCATTAGTATTTTATGAATAACTTTAGATATACTTTCTGATATATCTTCTTCTACATAATAATTTTTAGTATTATTTTTAATACAATTCAGCAAATGAACAAGTTCCATTCGAATTCCCTCTCCATCTGACTGGTAATAAAATGGTTTATTGTCTTTTACTTTTTCATATCTTATTTCAAAATATTCAGATTTCCACCAAGGCGCTGGTATATAGATGTACCCCTTAGTGCCAGAGATTCTTATATCTCCCTCTGATTTGACTCCAATACCCAATGTGACTGTAGCTACAGCATGCGGATAAATAAAACTAATTTTAGCAAAAACATCTTTCATCGCTTCAGAATCAAAAGATACATAATTCATATCAGTATATTTTGTTCCAAGAATCTTAAATACGGGTAACAACCCTATAGATCCCCACCCTGTTATACTTGAATAAAAACTTGTTTTTTCTAACCAGTCCTTAATTTCAAGGCTAGTACAGGTTGCATCTATGGCTTTAACTTCCCCTATCATTCCACCTTTAATCAAAAGAATCATACGAGAAAAAGACAATAGGAATGCTGTTTTTATCGAGTCAAACAAAACCACATTATTTTCTTGTGCTAATTCAAATAGTTCTTTTGTTTCGCTTTCTTTTAAAGCTATTGGAGATTCAGAAATTACATGTTTCTTTGCTAATAATGCTTTTTTAATATATTCATATCTTTTTTCGGGTCTTACCGCAACATAAACAATTTCGTTTCTATCTAGTAATTCCTTATAAGAATCTAAAACATTTGGAATATTAGAAAAATCAAAATATGCTTTTTCATCAAAATAAACATCTTCAAATTCAAGACCATTTATAAACTGAGAATTATATTTAAATTTATTGATTGTTGTATCTGTACCTACAGCTCCCATTTTAAGTTTTTTTTCAGCTCGAATTTGAGTACTTGAAACCCCCTCAGTTCTAGGCAAATAAACAACCTTACAATATTCTTTCAAATAGTCAAATTGACCTTCCCAATCTGATCCAACTGTAAAAATATCAATATTATTACGTTTAATATCATCAATTTTTTGTCCAACATATTCTTCAGGAAAAACCTCATCTGCAATACCTAAAGATCTAACTGCTTCTATTCTTTCCATTAAGCTTTGCTCAACATTAATTTTTCCACGATTAATATCAAAATTTTCTGTTGTAACTCCAACAATCAAATAATCCCCTAATGCTTTTGCACGTTTTAATAAATTGATATGCCCTTGATGAAGATGATCATATGTACCATAAGTAATAACCTTTACCATTTTAAAATCCACCTTACGATTAAATTATTTTGCGCTTTTGCAAGTCCTTAAATACCTCTACTAACTTATCATAATCCTTATAAGATAGATCTCCAATATGTCCAACTCTAAATATCTTGTCAGCATATTCTCCACCATTTGGACATACAAAGATATTATATTCATCTTTAATAATCTCAAAAACCTTGTGTGCAGAGACTGCAGTATTTTTTAAAGTCAATGGTGTAACTGCATTAGATAAACTATTTGAAAAAATATCAAAAGGCAAATCCTTTATGGCGTTTCTGAAATAGTTAGCCTTGGCTGCAGTCAAAGCAACTTCAGAATCTACTCCACCATTCGACTTAATCATATTAAGGCGCTTATGTAATTGTAATATAATTCCAACGGCTGGCGTAAAAGGTGTTTGCCCTCTTTCGCCATCTTTTAAATATTTCTTTAAATCGAAATAGAAGGATTCAATATCTATACTATATACTCTTTTTAACGCAACGTCATCTAAACAAATTAACGAAAGACCAGGTGCTAAGGCCAGTGCTTTTTGTGATCCAGTCAATACAACATTTACACCTAATTCTTTCATATTAAATTCATCACACAAAAAAGAACTAATAGAATCCACAATTAAAAATAAATTATATTTTTTACAAAAATCAGAAATCATCTTGATATCATATAAAACTCCAGTTGATGTTTCATCTAAATTAACTAAAAATGCTGTGTACTTACTTCCATCAATTTGATTGAGCTGTTCATGTGTAATATTTTTGCCGGCCGCACATTTAATTTCTGTAAAAGGAATCTTATGAACTGCACAAATATCACAAAAGCGTTGACCAAATGAACCACCATTGATAATAAGAACATTATCCTTTCTAGACAATGTATTTATAATACTAGCTTCCATAGAAGCGGTTCCAGAGCCAGTCATAAAAACAATTCTAGAAGATTCATCCGCCTTAAAAAATTCCTTTAATAATTTTTCACATTCTAGCATCACTTTAGAAAATTCGCTTGTTCTAAAATAGGGGATTTGGTCCCCACCGATTTTTCTAATTTCTTCATTGCTCATTACTGGTCCTACAGTAAAAT
>CAMWXM010000437.1 GCA_947178195.1 uncultured Ruminococcus sp. | reverse complement strand
TAATGCGAGAGGAAACAGAAAATCCCTTTGACGGTATTCTTCATCACGAAGAAAAAGTTGACCTTGTTCCGTCTGATCTTGAACTATCGGCGTTGGAAATGAGCCTTGTAACCGCTATGAGCCGTGAAGCTATAATGAAGAACTACCTAAACCAAGTGAAGCACAAGTATGACTATATTCTCATAGATTGTATGCCTTCGCTGGGTATGATAACTCTCAATGCTCTCACAGCGGCAGACAGCGTAATTATTCCTGTTCAGGCGCAGTATCTTCCCGCTAAGGGAATGACACAGCTTTTACAGACGATCTCAAAGATCAGGAAGCATGCTAATCCCGACTTGAAGATAAGCGGTATTCTTTTAACTCTTGTAGACGGAAGAACAAATCTTGCTAAAAGCACCGTAGATGCATTGCGTGAGAATTTCGGAAGTCATATCAGGATTTACCGTTCCTCTATCCCTATTGCTGTAAAAGCCGCCGAGGTAAGCTCAAAAGGCAAGAGCATTTACGCTTACGAACCAAACAGCACGGTATCTAAGGCTTATGCTGATTTCACAAAGGAGGTGTTAGCCGATGGCAGGCAGAAAGAGCGACTTCGTTCTGTCAACGAAAAGTCTCGATGACCTGTTCTCTACCCAAGAGGAACGAAACGAAGCCAAGAAATAATGAAAATGATTATCATAAAATGGCTGCTGTATTGGTATCAAGCTTGATGATAATTTCGATAGTGGGCTACGGCACACAAAGCAACAATGTACCGAATGATGAATGTGTGCTGAAAATCGAAGAAACAGCAACCATCCAAATCAATTTGTTATAGATTCAATCTATAACAAATTATAGAAAAAAACTACTTGATTTTTCCTATAGGTATGATATAATATATATAGCATTGATTTGGAGGTGTGAGATGCAGATTTCAACAAGAGGAAAAAATGCAATCAAAATGCTGCTTGATTTAGCAAATCATAATGACGGAACACCTGTAAGATTAAAAGATATTGCCGGTCGTCAGAATATTTCAGTCAAATATCTGGAACAAATTGTGATGCTGCTGCAAAGGGCATCGCTGCTTCAGAGCGTGAAAGGAAATCAGGGCGGTTATCTTCTGAAATATCCTCCCGAACAGTACACCATGTTTCAGATTCTGACTGCTACAGAGGGGAGTCTTTCGCCTGTAGAATGTGTAGAGAACTGTGCAAGTCCATGTAAGAATCAGAATCAGTGCGTGACATACCGAATGTGGAAAAAGCTTGATACAGCCATACACGATACATTGGAGGGTATCACTCTTGCGGATTTGATGGACTGGCAGGAGGAGATCGTTATTGCCGGCGACTACAGTATTTGAGGAGAAATAAGGTGATAGTATGAAACAGATATTATGCTTCGGTGATTCCAATACATGGGGATTGATTCCGAAAACAGGCGAGCGTTTCCCATGGGGCATTCGCTGGACAAGCATCCTGAGCGAAAAACTCGGTCAGGACAAATATCATGTTGTGGAGGAGGGCTTGTGCGGTAGAACGACCGTGTTCGATGATCCTCTTCGTGACGGCAGGTGCGGTGCCAAGGTACTGCCTACTCTGCTGGAATCCCATGATCCTATTGACCTTTCGATTATTATGCTTGGTACTAATGACTGCAAAACGGTCTACGGCGCTTCTTCTGATGTTATCGGCAAGGGTGTTGCAAGGCTTGTGAAACAGGTTCGCCACTTTGCACCGACCAGCAAGGTGCTTGTGATTTCGCCGATTCATTTAGGTCATCAGGTTTGGGAGGATGAGTTTGACCCCGAATTTTCCCATCGTTCTGTTGATGTTTCCAAGGGATTGGCGGAGGCATATTGCAAGGTCAGCCGTGAGGAGCATACTGCGTTTTTAGATGCTTCGCAGTTTGCAGAGCCAAGCGAGACTGACCATGAGCATCTCTCTGCTGAGGGTCATGCTCGGCTTGCGGAGGCTGTATTTAAAAAGGTGAAAGAAATCATATGACAGAAGAATTGACGTTGGAGCAGATTTTAAAAATGCCCAAATTCAGTTGTGAATGAGGTGAAGACGTATTGAAAAAAATAATTAAAATTATTGATGCCCATACTCATGTTTTCCCTGATAAAATAGCAGAAAAGTGCCGTATATCCGTAGGAACGTTTTATGATTTGCCCATGTATACAAGCGGTACAATAAGCGAGCTTGAGAAAATACGCAATATACATTTTATGCAGGACGGCATCGAATACTGGATCGTTCGGCAGCTGATCTGTTCGCCGGCAGTGACAGCATCACAGACATACAATATCAATCGTTTTATCAGCGAACAAGCTGCCGCAAATCGGAATCTGCTTGGATTTGGCACACTGCATCCGGAAAATGAAAACTTTGAAGAAGTGATAGATAGTATCATTGATATGAATTTATGCGGAATAAAGCTTCATTCTGATTTTCAACACTTCAATATTGACGACAAATGTATGTATCCCATTTATGAATATGCCGCCAAGAAAAAACTTCCTGTATTATTTCATATGGGAGATAAAAAGCTGGACTATTCGTCTCCATAC
>CAMWXM010000436.1 GCA_947178195.1 uncultured Ruminococcus sp. | reverse complement strand
AAATATTGTTCAATATCCCATGACTTAATTCCTTCACCACCATATTAATTTGGATTGCACTCATAACATATATAAAAATTATTGCTTTTATTTCCAAATGCTTGTTTAAATGATTTTGATTGACCGTCAACCGGATCAATTACCCACAAATCATAAACGGAGGTTGGATTTGGGTCAGCACCCACAACCGTTACTGCGTGTCCATTTGCTCCAAATCCGTCATATCCTGCATAATTATAATAAATTACAGTTGAATACCCCAGTTTGAGATTGTCTACACAAAATCGCGTTACATCTTCAGATGAATATTTATATCCACCAATTTGCGTTATTCCGCTGTAATTGTTATAGTCGTCTGGAATTTTGCCAATACCATTTATAGTACTACTTGTCGCAAGAGCTGCAGATGTACACTCATATGCAGGGTCGACCCACGCTTTATCTGGATTGTTATTCCACCACCAGTTTTGATTTTGAGGATATCCATCATACAATGTTTCATCGCTTTTAAAAATACCAATTCCACCCGCTCCATCAGTTCTTAAAAGCACTTCGTTTCCCCAATGCTGTATCGGAGTATAGATCATTCCGTTTTTTTCATATGTATGTTCATTTACAGAAACTCCGTCCGGCCAATTCGGAACTGTGACAATTGGAGTTTCTTCTTTGCTGCTATTCATAATAACATTATTAATTGCATTCACTCCTTTTTCAAAAATGACATTTGTAAATTCAACTGCCATTTTTGCATTATTATCTAAAGAATTGATAATCTGACTAAGAGATTCCGCACCGCTTTTTGCCATAAAACCGATATTTTTTTCATATTTAATTTCTTTACAAATATCTTCAATAGTATCTATTATACCAAAGCTATCATTTTCCTTAAGGATGTCAATGAGTCCATCTATTATGTTACTGGCGTCATTCATGAAGCCTTCTAATTCCAGCAAAGATTTTTTTACCTCGTTTGCCATGTCAGATGAAAAATAAAATTTACTCATAAAATCAACCTCCGAATTTGTTTTTGGCAATAAGCTTAATAAGCCAATCCTCATGCATAACAGTATTATCACAAAGCAGTGCGCTTTCGCTAACATTGCCCAAAACAATATTGTCAACTACGATATTGTTCATTATTTCGGACGTATCGTCAACTGCCGATATATTGCCATGAATCAGAACAGGCAGGTTGTCTACATCATGCTCAACATTATTTTCAGCATTACTGTAAATTTCTCTTATATGTTCCGTTTTGCGCCGTAAATAAAATATTTCCTCGCCGACAGCTTTTATGTCAGCAGCTTCTTTATATAACTGTTCGGTGAGCGCTTCTATATCAAATCCGGTAAATTCGCCGATAATTTCGACAGCGGATATCGCAGATTCATACGCATAAAACAGACTCTCTGATATATTGTTAAATTCCTTTGCAATGCCGTCAAGCAAAGCTGTATCAACCTTTATCTTGTACATATATGCCTCTTTCGTTGCGATAAACCGCAGAGCAGATATTACTGCCCTGCGATATGCTGTATCAGAAAATTTTATGCGTTCTTGAATACGCCAGTTGTTGAAAGCGTATCAACGTCAGAAACGACTTTCTGACTTCCTGTTTCAAGGATTCCTGCCGCATTTCTTAAACCGGTTATTTCGGTTCCGAGGTTCGCAAGGCACGCCTTAATATCGTTTGATACATTTGAATATTTGGAAACAAATTCAGTACCCGCCGTACTCTTGAAGTAATTATGCAAATCGTTGATCTTGGACTGCATTTCGTTCATGTATCCTTCCATATAGGTTCTCTGCGCCTCGATCTTATCAGTTGTGCTGCGAATTGCATCGGTATCCGCTTTAATAATATATTCTGCCATAATTATTTACCTCTTTCTTAATTTTCTTACTGCCATATTGCTGTTGCTGCTTCCTGATCGGCTGCAACATAATCGGCGGACGCTTTGAGTATTTCGTTTGTGTATGCTGTCATAAGCTCAGACAACGCATTGTATTTCGGCTGATCCTCCGCCATTCTTGCATTAAGACGATTATTTGCTTCCCCCTCAAACTGAGCATCCAGTTCGGCGTGAAGTGAATAAATTGTCTTAACAGAGGTGTTCCACTCCTCAATTTTCTGTCCAAGGTCTTTTGCAATGCTGTTCATCATTTCTGGGGTAATTTCAATTTTTGCCATATTAACAACTCCTTTATAAATCTACGGCATAATGCCGAATTTAACGTTTTCTGCCCGATTTTGCCGCATTATTTACAGCGTCAAAAGCATTGTTGAAAATACTGTTTACTGTTGTTGCAACTTCTTTAGGTGTCGCTTGCGGCGCATTATTTGGTTCACAAACGGGCGTTGGCGGAGGACACATAGAAGGCTGTTGTGTCTGACTTACCGATTGAGTATAGGTCTCTGCCTCAGCGGCTGCAAGCTTACGAGCTGCCTCTCTGTCAGCTTCCTCTGCCGCAGCAGCTGAACCCTCAAGTGCATCAGCAATACTGTATAATCTTTGAGAACGCTCAAAAATATTTACTTGAACCGATTCAAGATAATTTATGT
>CAMWXM010000435.1 GCA_947178195.1 uncultured Ruminococcus sp. | reverse complement strand
AAATATTTCATAACATTAGAATCGATATTTCAAAACAAATAAATTCTGTTTTGAGGGTTTGCCGAAATGTTGGCAGGTGGAGAGATCCTTTTTATGGTTTGGTAATTCAAGACGCCTTTATAAAGATTACGAAATCCGCACCGTTTATACTGAAACCATGATTATTATTTCGCATTTTCATACCTTACTAAAACGTTTTTAGTCTATTGGTAAAGGTTCTAATTTGTTCCTTGATATCCTTTTCTTTCTAAAAAAGTAAATGCTGTTGCCCTGTGAAAAAATAATTGCCACCACAAAAGATTATTAATCTGCACAGAGGCAAGCTTGAACAGTTCTCAATAATGTAACCCAGACGCTCAACATAAGATAACCATATATTATAGGAGGTATATTTATGGACGGAATAGTTTTAATATGTGATCAAGTAAGCAATCGTGAAAATGTAAACAACTTTACGACCAATTTAGAGTTTACGTCAAATGTGTATTATAACGCATTACATAGTGCGGCAAAAGAATTGGCAGATAAGGTAACAGTATATCAATCGCCATCCGAATTTGAAAAAAAAATTCAAAAACACATTAATGATATTATATTTACTGCAATATGGTCTGGAGAACTATCTAGAAACCACAAAGCAATTTTGCCTGCAATATGTGAAACCAATGGACTGCTATATGTCGGAGCTGATGCATATGTACAAAGTATATCACAGGATAAGGATTTAAGCAAAATCCACGCACGACAATTTGGGATGAAAAGCGCTAATGGAGTGAAGGTAACATGTGAGCAAGATTTATTGTTATTGAAAGGATTGAAATATCCAGTGGTTGTAAAGCCAAACTTTGAAGAAGGCTCTATAGGTATCTCAGATAATAGTTTAAAGTATACATGCACGGAAGCCGCAGAACTTACAAAGAAGCTTTTGCCGGTGTATGGGTGTATTTTGGTTGAGGAATTTATTGGCGGTACTGAGGTAGCAATATGTATTGCAGGTTCATCTCATAACATAACATTATGTGAAGTAGTTGCTTTGCAGATTGACGGAGAGATGATTTCTGATCGTATATGGGGCTATGAAAGCAAAAAAAACTCTAAAGCATTAGTTGAAAGGAAGATTATAACCGATTCTGTACCACATCAGGTTCTTGATATGGCAAAAAAAATTTTTATGTCATTAGGGAAAGTCGATTATATGAGAATTGATGGCAATATAGTAAATAATGAGTTCTACTTGATAAAATATACTCCTGACTGTAGTCTTCATCCAGACTGTTTTATGTACAGGTCTTTTCTGTATAATCACAAAAGCTATGCGGAAATGCTATCGGAGTTTATTGATTGTGCAAAGCAAAATCTTAAATATAATCGGTTTCCCAGAAACTTAACATTGTAATATGCCAAGGCTTGCTCAGGTAGAACGCCTCGTGCTCATCTCTTGGAGGGTTTCCAGATAAACGAGTATCGAGAGTAGCACAATGCTCTCGATATTTTTCGGCTAGAGCAAAATATTTTTTTGCTTTATTAGAATCTATATTTTTTAGAATAACTGATAGATTATAACTTACCACTGCAATAAGGTGCTTGTCAATCAATTTATTAAATTGCCCCTCAATCATATGAATTCTAGACAGCATTTCAGGAAATTGATTAGTTTCATAGTAGTATATCATTTGATTATTGTATATTACAATATTTGAGAATACTGCATTAGAACACATTACAGCTTGATTCAGTAGTGTTTCTACTGATGACGTGAAATCTCCATTCAGCATATTTATTGCTGCTTCGTTGTTGCAGAAGATGTGCTGATATTGTTGGTTGAGTACTTCTTTGGCGGATAATAGTGATCTTTTCGCTTCAGGCAAATTATTTGTAACTGCATATAAAAAGGATAAAGACACTTGCGATTTTGCTGCTTGAATTTCTAAGTTACGCTCCATAAAGAATGAAACACTTTCAGCAACATCAGGTATTGCTTCTACACGCGTTTTATATACCTCAGAAATTCGTAAAAATAGACCGTATGGAATACAAAATGAGTATCTTTCAATATTATCAGTAATATTAGAAACAATGCTTTGTAAAGCCTCATAGTCATTACAAGCGCGGTATGTGATTATTAGATATATTGAGTAGTATAAAACACTTTCGGGAGTTAGCTCGTGTTTTAGTCTGCGATTTGCATGTTGGATAACTTTATCATGATTATCACAAAGATAATGTAACTTACAAAATAAGTAATTCGCTTTGTCAAATTCATAAGTCTCTGGTAATAAAACAATCTTTTGTATGTCATTCCAAAATTGTAACGCTTCTTGGTAAAGTTCCATATCACAACATAATTCAATTATATCATAGTATGTATCTAAGTTTTCCTCTTTACTTTTACGCAACTCATTAAGTAAAAGCATAATAGGATATCGAGCATCTTCAGGAGATGAAAATTCTTTTGCAACAAGTGACAAATATTGCGCAATATATATAACACGTGGCTCTTATACACATCTCCGAGCCCAGGAGCGCTATCTACATCTCGTATGCCGTCTTCTGCTTGAAAAAAA
>CAMWXM010000434.1 GCA_947178195.1 uncultured Ruminococcus sp. | reverse complement strand
TTAAATCGAATTTAGTTGCGTGAGAAAATTTTTAAAGACCCGAAAAGCGACTATATTGGCAGCAAAAGAAAAAATTTTGAAAAAAAGTAGGCAAAAGAACTTTTAAATCGAATTTAGTTGCGTGAGAAAATTTTTAAAGACCCGAAAAGCGACTATACAGAAAATAAAAGGGAGAATAATTATATCATTTTACCAAATATTTATTCATGGAAAATTTACATTTTATTAAATATCTGTTCATTGTATTTTAAGTCATCATATGATATAATTTAAAGCGTAGAACAAAAGAAAAAAAGAAAAAATTTGAACAAAGAAAGGGGCTGGAGTAATATCCGGCTTTTTTCTTTGTTCAAATCAGCAAAACTACAGAAGTCAAGACTGCTCTGCATTTATTTTAGTTTTTAATTTTACAAATTATCAAATACAATACAAAGGCAGTTGTTGATTTTAAGATTTTTGCTTTTGTAAAAACATCCCTTAAAAAACTCCTGTCATAGCAACCAAAATCAGGCTTTGACAGGAGTTTTTCATTGTTATTCAGACAGCAGTATTAAGTCTGCTTCCCACATTCTGTGATTCGTCAGCAATACCGACATTAAACAGATTTTTCGTTTTATTTTTTGTAACAGTTACTGTTTCTCCGCCGGAAACATATGATTTACCGCATTCCGGACATACATTCGATTTGATTCTGACAGTCTGGGAAACAATTTTTCTGCCCTCACGTTCTGCTTTGGCACGATTTCGAGTTACATGCTCGTTTTCATGACTTCTTACAGCAGAGGCAACATTTCCGCTTATTTTTGACGCTGATTTAAAGGAAACGCCCGGATCGTCAGAACCGTCTTTATATTTACGATTTTTACATGTTTGACATTCCTCATTTCCAGTAACATTGCTTACACGAGATTCAAGATTATTAATGCGTTTATTAAGTGAATCCATTTTTCCCTGAGCATCAGGCACACCGTTTTTAATTTGTTCTTCAAGGTCTTTGCGCTGATTTTTCAGATTGGCAAGCGTATCCTTAACAGAACCTCCCACAGTGGATGTATACATATCGCTTCCCATTGAAATTGGTGAAATGTTCATGAAAATACCTCCTTTTATTATTTATTTTTTTATTAAATTATTATTACACAAAAGCTTTAGGCAGTTGGTTTTTAGAGATGCTTTTAAGTATATTATAACATATATTTTTGGCTTTTTCAAGTTTTTTCAAAAAAAATGCCATATTAATACCAACGCCGCACAATTTTCATAATAATTGTGCGGCGTTGGTATTAATTATTTTTTATAATATCAAGAAATCTGGCAGGATTCACATGAAAAATATTTCTTGATACTTTTGTAGTCATACGTATAATTTGCGAACGTACTCGTTTATAATTTTTAACAAATTCACCGGCATAGGTCATAACCTCTCCGTTAAATCCCTGTTTAAACCGATAAACTCCATGATTAGGATGCGTTTCATCTTTATAAAAAGGAATTCCTTGAAAATCGTATATATCACAACCATTTTCAATTGCCCAGCAAATCATATTCCACTGCATAAGATAGTTAGGCATAACGTTTCTCAATTTCGCAGTCGAAGCGCCATAAACATAGCAGGTCTTTCCCGCATACTGCACCGATACCGCACCCGAAAGAGGTTCGCCATCGTAATAGCACATATAAAGCCTACAATGCTCCCCTAGTTCTGTTATCATTCGTTCAAAATAGTCCTTGCTTCTTATGCAAAAGCCGTCACGTTTACCGGTTTCCTCCATAAGGTCATAGAAATCATCAAGAGCCTCCACGCCGCATATGCAACATTTTACACCTTTGCGCATAGCAAGTCTGATGTTATATCTCCATTTTTTATGGAAACTATTAAAAATCTCCTCACTGCTTCTCCCATCAATTTTCAATATGTAATTATTACGTGCCTGAATAGTAGTAAGCTCAGGTGCATTTTCATGAAAATCAAAGCCAAAGCTTTTAAACGTCTCAATTTCCTTTTTATCGCTTTCAACAATATTCGGGTCAATTATTAATTTATAGCAATTATGCATTTCACGAATAGAATCAGCGCCGGAGAAAATATCTTCAAGTACTTCCCTATCGTCAAAATCGCAGACCGGACCATGGGGAGAATACATAAAAGCACATCCAAGAAATGGAATTTTTTTGATAAGGAAAAGCGCCGTCCCCCTTATTTTTCCATCACTACTCCGAGAAATAACCGCTTCATAATTCCATTTATTTTTTACCTTTGACCATCTTATCGACTGCATAAAGCAGCCGTTTTTATGAGCTGAAACAAATTTTTCATATTCATCAACAGCTTTTTTATCATTCTTATCTAAAATTTCACTCATTATTATCACTTCATTCTTTCTTTACTAAGATTGCGTTTCAATTAAACACTACCATTAATACCTAACGAAAAATAAAATATATGTATTGCATATGCAATTTTCGCCTTATTATTTAAGCAGACCTTAATTGATATATCTAATAATAATGATGCATCATTTTTTCTGTACAGTGAATCATAAGTAATTCATAATACTCTTATG
>CAMWXM010000433.1 GCA_947178195.1 uncultured Ruminococcus sp. | reverse complement strand
CGATTATTGTCTGCGGCATGAGGAGCAGCTTGAACAGGTTATCATTTACTTGCCGACGATCTTTCAAAAAAGGTTTTCAGCTCAATAATCAACTTTAAAATAAGCGGAGATATTAAATATCTTGACGATATAACCTCGACAAAGCTTGAAATATACAAAGATATTATAAAACCCAATCTTAATGAACACTATGTCGATCTGGGCGCATATAACGGCGATACCGTCAAGGAGCTTATTGAAATCACAAAAAACAGATTTGTGAAGATCTATGCTATGGAACCGGATAAGAAAAATTTCCGCAAGCTGAGAAAATATGTCAACGGCAAGGAACATATTAAAATATATAATGCTGCTGCGTGGTGTATTGATACTATGCTTCCATTTTCATCCAAAGCCGGCAGACAATCTTCTCTATCAAATATGGGAGATAATTTTATTCAGGGCAGGTCGGTGGACAATATTTTAGAAGGCAGCGAAGCTACCCTTATTAAAATGGACGTTGAAGGCGCAGAGCGTGAGGCTCTCTGGGGAGCATGTCAGACTATCAGCAGATATAATCCACGTCTTATGGTCGCCCTTTATCATAGAAATGAAGATATGTTCGAGCTTCCTCTGCTTGTTCATAAGCTCAATCCAAAATATAAGCTTTATATAAGACATCAGCTTTATATTCCGGCATGGGAAACCAATCTTTACGCCACATTAAAATAATGGCAACATAAATTATAAGGAGTAGATATTAAATGACAACGACCCTTACATACGTCATGCTTGGCGTATACATAGTAATCATGATCATAATAGGCATATATGCCTACAGAAAAACAAAAACAGTCAACGATTTCGTTTTAGGCGGACGAAACGTTGGTCCATGGCTTACCGCCTTTGCATATGGCACTTCTTATTTTTCAGCCGTGGTCTTTATAGGATATGCAGGTCAGTTCGGCTGGAATTACGGCATATCGGCTGCATGGATAGGAATAGGAAACGCCGTTATCGGAAGCGCCGCAGCATGGATAGTGCTAGGACGCAGAACAAGACTCATGACCCATCATCTGAACGCAAAAACCATGCCGGAATTTTTTGAAAAGCGATTCAATTCAAAAGGACTTAAAATCGCCGCTTCGCTTATCGTTTTTATTTTTCTGATACCATATACAGCATCGGTTTATAACGGACTTTCAAGATTATTTGACATGGCTCTTGGCATTCAGTCGGACAATTCATACAGGATAATTATTATCCTTATGGCTGTTATTACTGCTGTTTACGTTATTCTCGGCGGTTATGCCGCAACTGCTATCAACGATTTCATTCAGGGTATAATCATGCTTGCTGGAATTATTGCCGTTGTGGTCTGCACAGTAAATAATCAGAACGGCTTTACAGAGGCAATACGCAAGCTTGGAGAAATAGAGACAGACGGCGGCGGATTTGACAAGCTGTTCGGTCCTGACCCTATAAATCTTATAGGCGTTATAATATTGACCTCTCTCGGTACATGGGGACTTCCTCAGATGATAGGCAAGTTTTATGCCATCAAGGAAAACGGCTCTAAAAAAATCATCAGAAGCGGAACTGTTATTTCAACGCTGTTCGCTTTTGTCGTTGCAGGCGGATCATACCTGCTGGGCGGATTTGACAGACTTTTCTGTACGGCTGATCCGGGAGATACCTCAAAAGCGCTGATAAACACCCTTTCAAATGGAAAGCTTGAATATGACGCAATGATACCGTCCCTGCTTAACTCGGCTCTTCCGGGCATATTGATAGCTCTGGTCGTAGTATTGGTATTTTCAGCTTCTATGTCAACGTTATCATCCCTTGTTCTGACCTCAAGCTCTACTCTTACCATAGATTTTATAAAGCCAAAAATGAAAAATACAAACGAGAAAAAAGAGGTAATAATAATGAGAGCCCTTATCGCAGTGTTCCTTATTATTTCTGTTGTTATTGCATTTAACAAAAATGCATCGATCTCAACTCTTATGTCTTATTCATGGGGTGCTCTCGCCGGAGCGTTCTTAGGTCCGTTTATGTGGGGACTTTTCAGCAAAAAAGCTACCAGAGCTTCCGTATGGACAAGCCTTGTTGCCGGAATTGGTCTTACTGTAGCTCATATGGTACTGTTCGGATTCGGCTGGTTCCCTGAGCTTACAAAAGCTGCCGCATCCGTTCCATTCAATCTCGCCTCTCCTATCAACGCCGGAGCGATAACGATGATACTCTCCATTATAATAGTACCTGTTGTAAGCTTATTTACTAAAAAACCCGATACAAGCTCTGTTGAAAACATTTTTGAATGCTATTCTCAAAAATAACTTGACTTATACGCATAATATATGTTATAGTAATATAGCGAGCAGCAGAATTATAAATTTCTATTTCTGCTTTTTGCTATAATTTTTAAGACAACACCGCACAAAGATTGTGCGGCAGATGCGAAGTCAGATTTTTCGTCAGATTGTACAAAAATCTTGCAGGCATACTGACGTATGTCAAGAGATTTGTGTGCAATATGATGGAAAATATGCAAGCAGATGACGTGCAAAACTTTAAAGTGTTCTTT
>CAMWXM010000432.1 GCA_947178195.1 uncultured Ruminococcus sp. | reverse complement strand
ATATATACCTTTATCTTTATATTTATCCCTAATTCTTTTATTTTTTGAAAGCCTTCATAGTCATTTTGAGAGGGGGAAATTGGCTTATCAGAAAAATACATAAAGACTTGCTTTCCTGCTTTAAGCATAAGTTCAATTTCTTCCTCTGTACCTGAACCGTATTTATCAGTTGGAGATCCAAACCTTGTCCAAAAAACAGCAACTGCCGCATCGCAATCACTTATAAATTGTTTATTCAACAATGCTTGTGGTTTTCCTCCAGACTGGGAATATGAACTTTTGCTCCAATGTTTTGTCTGAATTGTTATTCCCAATTTATCAGAATATAATTCGTTAAATTGGATTACAGAGTCATTTATAAGTTCTATTTCATCTGCAACATCTCCTGGACAGGAAATTAACAGTTTATATAATGTAACATTTTTAGGCATTTCATTTTGCTCCTTTGTTTTTATTAATCAAATTTTCCAATGCAAAGCTACTTTTTGCGAAAGTCCAATTATAGCTTTGTTCATATTGCTTTTTATTATATGTATTAATTAGTTGTGCATCGCCTTGACCGTTTATCAAAGTGATTTTTCTATCAAAATTTTTCAATTTTCCTAAACAATAATCAGGATGATACATAACAATTAACAACTTAGGAGATATTGGATAACTAACTACTGTTTGAGGCTGAAGTAATCCATGACGAAACGGTTGTGAATCTAATGTTTCTGCGTCCATAACCATTACAGGATTATCGCTCGTAATAAATTCCGCATTATCATTATCTGTAATTTTAATTATTATCATTGCTCTACAATATAGTATGTTTGCGTATTTTTCAATTTGATTCGCGTTAAAAGCAGATGATATAGAAATATATTTAAAAAAATCATCACTATAAATGCTTTCAGGCACTTCATTAATCATAAATTTTTGTTTTGCTTTTTCAATAATATTAGGAGCATTTAAATCATATATTTTTCGACTATATTCTCGACATTGCTTTCCCCTAAGAAATTGAAAAGTAATACTAAGTACTAATTCTTCTTTTGTCTTATAATCTAATACAACCGCTCCGTCTTGTACTAAAGCATTTTTACACTTTGAACAGATTTTGGATAATACACGAGATAACATCGGTTCAATTTCTTTAGCATAATGTTTTTCAGCAGCATACTTATCTTCAAATATCTTTGTCGTATAAAAATTATTTTCCGCTGCTATATCTTTAATACAAACAGGAATAATTTCTTCTTTCGATTTGTTTAAAGCACATATTTTATATGGCTTTCTTTCCGAAAATGTAAATTTATTTAAGTATACTTGAGGTACATAGTGTTGTCTTTTTGGTTCATTCACATTATTTCCCTCCTGTGTTTTTTTGATACATCTTCATCAATTCACCAACGTATTCGCTCTCTGTCATAGTTTTCACATCAAATTTCAAAGCCAGCATAACCGCCCTGTCGTTATTCTAGTGAGCCTTTCTAAGCTCCTTTGTCATAGTCAGCTCATCAAAAGAGAGAGTGGCAAGCTGTTATAGGTGAAAATACTTTTATGGTTGTGTAATCTCTGTTTTGAGTTTATCAACAGCATCAATTCTCTTTACATTTTCCATACAAAGATACGCTGTCAACATTAACTGATACAATTCATCATACCATTTTTCTAATTCAGTCGTATTCATATTTGCAACTTTTTCTTTATAATTTTTGTCGCCTTTAGTCCTGTTATTGTGCCTTATATCCAAGCTGTTAAGCATGAAGAAAATACTGTCTTCCAATTTTTTATTGATTGAAGATATTTCTTTTCTATGTGGTTCTAAATCAGCACCTAAAGCGACTAAAATCGCTTTCTTTTTATCAATATTGCCTTTTAGCAAGTAATGATTATACTCAATAACACTATAAGATAACGCTTCATTTTCAATGTTCTCGGCAACGGACGTGGCATATGGATTATTTGGAACTACTAACACTTTCTGTTCATCTGGGTAATATTTCAACTCGTAATTATACCACGCTAAGAATTTTTTTATATTTTCTTCTGTGACATATATTATATCTGTCAATTTATCTCTTTTCGCCTTTTTTTGCTGTAAAAGATAAATCATATTAGCCGCATATTCGCAATAGATGAGAATAAACTCATTTGTTATTTCATGCTCTTTATTTGGAATTGGTCTTATTCCAAGTGTTTGTTCAAAGTCGCTGCAATTAATACACGTTCCGCGTTGTTTCCATGATTTGAATAAGTTGTCATCTATATATTGTATTGCTGATGTTGAAATTCTTCTTGCCAATGCTGAATTAACTTCTATATATACCCCACCATCTTTGTTCAACAATTTATTTATGCGTGATATTTCCAACAGCGGAGATTGTTGTGAATTGACTATTTCAAAGATATTTTTGCTCATTTTACTTACCTCCCGTCATTTTCTGATACATCTTCATCAATTCCCCCACGCACTCGCTCTCCGTCATAGTTTTCACATCAAACCCATATGCCTGCATAACCGCCCTGTCGTTGTTCTGATGAGCCTTTCTAAGCTCCTTTGGCATAGTCAGCTCGTCATACAGGTCGG
>CAMWXM010000431.1 GCA_947178195.1 uncultured Ruminococcus sp. | reverse complement strand
TTTTCTGTTTGTTTATGTTTATACGTCCGCTTACATTATATTTATTATAACATTATTACAAAAAAATTACAAGGGTTTTTTGAGAAATAATCAGAATTTTGTTATAATAAGCAGAAGTGTAAGAGAAACTGCTGAAAAAGCAATGGCAATCGCAATCAGCAATTTCACATAAAGCACGCATTTATGCGATTTGGGGCTTATACTTCTCATAAGCTCGTCTGCTTCCTGTCTCACAAGCTTTTCAGGAACGCAGCTCATATTCGGCTTCAGATACAATACCGCTTTTTCAAAATAAATACTTTGAGGCTGGTTTATTTCCAGAACCTTTTTGTTGACGCCTTTTATCATAAGTTTTCCTCCACATTTTAATTCAGACTTAACCGCAAAAAGTATAAAGCATGCTTTTTACGATATTGCCATAATGATTACTTTCTTAATATTGGTATTTTTTCCGGTAAATATACGCTTAGTAATAAGTATTTCTTAACATAAATGTTGAAAACTCTGTGGAAAGGGTGGAAAACCTTTAAAATTCATGTTGAAAACTCTGTGGAAAGAGTGGAAAACTTCGTATTTATCCAATTTGTAACCTGTTGAAAGTTTATAATACTCTCCGTAATACTAAAATGTAACTTGTTATTAATTTTTCTGTAATATTTCAACTAAGATTGACATAATTTACTTTTATTCTGGCAATGCATCTTAAAATAAATACCGAAATAAATTGTGTAAAATCATAAAAATGACAACAATCGCCAACGCCGACTTTTATTGGCTGAAAATACATCCACAGTAATTCTGGCGATAAATTTCAAAAATACGACAAAGCTCGACTGAGCGTTTATAGCCGTTTTTCTTTTTAAAGTCCGAAACAAGATACGGCATATCCAGCTCTTTTGCAATAGCCTCGCCTGTGGAATTTATGTAAATGGCATTTTTATGGGGACTTACTGTAAGGGTTGAAGCAAAATAATCTGCATTATATAATGCAGCCATTTCCGCCGCCTTTTTCAGTCGCATTTTTATACAGACCTCACAGCGTTTTCCGCCTTCGAGTTCATTTTCAAGTCCCTTTACTGCCTTAAAAAAGCTGTCGCTATCATATTCGCCTTCAATAAGCTCAACATCGCTGAAATTCATTTTTTCAAGCAGCTTTTTCTGCTCGGTAAGTCGTTTCTGATATTCTTCCTCCGGCTGAATATTGGGATTAAAAAAGAAAAGCTTTATTTTAAAATATTGATTCAGATATTCCAAAACATAGCTGCTGCATGGTCCGCAGCAGCTATGAAGCAGAAGAGTTGGTTTTTCATTATTTTTCTGATGCTCACTGATTATTTTATCCAGTTCACGCTGAAAATTCCGTTTATTTTCCATAATTATATTTCCTCTATTGAAAGTGTAGCCATAGCATTAAGGCTTTCGTCTCCACGCTGACCATCAAGATAATTATAATATCCCTGACAGGCTATCATAGCTCCGTTATCTCCGCAAAGAGAAAGGGGTGGAAGATAAAGCTTCATATTCCTTTCTGCACATGCTTTTTCAAAAGCGGCTCTTACTCCGCTGTTTGCAGAAACTCCGCCTGCAACGGCAATATCAGTATATCCCATCTGCTGAGCTGCTGAAACCGTTTTTTCGCAGAGTATCCCAGCTATGGTATCCTGTAGAGAAGCGCTCAGGTCGTATTTGTTTATTTCAATGCCTTTCTGATTGGCATTGTGCAGAAGATTTATTACGGCAGTTTTAAGTCCCGAAAAACTGAAATCAAATTCGCTTCCAGTAACCTTTGGACGGGGAAGTTCAAAAGCCTCCTTATTGCCCGATTGAGCCGCCTTATCAACATGAACTCCGCCAGGATAAGGAAATCCCATAGCCCTCGCACATTTATCAAAGCATTCTCCTGCCGCATCATCTCGTGTTCTGCCCACTACATGAAATTTAGTATAATCTGAAACCTCAACTATATGGGAATGCCCGCCGCTTGCCACGAGGCACAAGTAAGGTGGTTTAAGGTCAGGGTGGGCGATGTAATTAGCCGCAATGTGACCGGAAATATGATGCACAGGTATAAGCGGCTTGCCGGTTGCCATACAAAGTCCTTTGGCATAATTCACCCCTACCAGCAGTGCGCCTATAAGACCGGGAGCATAGGTAACAGCAATTGCGTCTATATCCTCAAGCTTTTTTCCCGCATCGGAAAGAGCTTTTGTAACTACCGCCGAAATATTTTCACAGTGCCTTCTTGAAGCTATTTCAGGAACTACGCCGCCGTATTTTCTGTGTTCCTCTATCTGGGTCGATATAACGTTTGAAAGTATATTCACTCCGTTTTCCGAAACGGAAGCCGCCGTTTCGTCGCAGGAGCTTTCGATTCCGAGTATAAGCATTTTCATCACCTTAAATTTTTTGTCATAAGAACAGCATTATCTGGCGGAAAGAGATAATAATTTTTTCTCAGTCCGTTTTTTATAAATTTTTGTTTTTCATAGAATTTTATTGCGGATATATTTTTTTCACGTACATCCAAAAATATTTTTTTAACATTATTTTCAGTAAAATAATTTTCAAGAGCTTTA
>CAMWXM010000430.1 GCA_947178195.1 uncultured Ruminococcus sp. | reverse complement strand
TTAAAATCGTACTGGATATGGCGCAGAAAAAAGGAAGCAGAGGAAAAAGAGTGGCGTGCATTGGATGTTGACGAAAACATCATTGAGGAGCTTCACGACTTTGACAGGATAGCATACAACTCCGATGACAGGTTTTACAAGCGGCTGTACGATGTTGGCGACTTCTATGAGGAAATTATTGAGGACAAAAGTCAGAGAGAAGTCACAACAGTTGAACAGCTTTTGGACGAGGTTGAAAATCCTTCAATGTACAAAATTCTGAAAAAGACCAGCGAGAAAACTTTGCAAATACTTCTGATGAGAGTAAGGGGTTACTCGGTAAAAGACATTACGGAAATTTTACATCTTTCCAAAACGTCCGTTTATAAACGAATAAAAAATGTTCGTGAAAAACTGAATAAGGTTAGGTAAAGCGTTTTATACTTATTGCATTTATGCTCCCATTCCTATTTTGGAGTGGGAGAATTTTTATATAAAAACGACAGAATAGTATAATCACTTTTATTTAAAACAACAAACTTTTGCGCAAAAGGTTAAAAAGCGTTTTAATAAATCCGTATATTGCAGAGCAAGACGAAGGGAAGATTTATATAGCAATTTGGACTGTACCCTTTCTGAAACTTTCGGTATTGAGAGTGATAAAATTCCAAGTATGGATAGCTTTGTTTCAGCACTTACTAATGCAAATATTTTACATACGATTAAAAATAAAAATGACGGGAAGCAAGTTGTATTTTTCGCAAACCGCGATAAAGAAAAGGTTATCAATATTTTTCAAAGATGTTTTGAAAAAGAAAAACAGACGGACATTTCTCACGACAATAATAGAGATAAATCCGTGAAAAAACATCGCTCACGTTAAATCGCTGTGCGTATTTTTATGTTTGCGACAGCAAACCTTTAGAGGGGTCAAGGGGAAACCTCCCCTTGCGCACAACAAACTGCTTGCTGTTTGTATAAGTGCGCCCTGGTATAATAAAACCAGGGATATTAGGATAGCCAATTCCATGCTGAGAGCAAAAATAGACAAATACGCAGCAAAGTTATATAATAAAATCAATACTGAGACGGGAAAATCAATGGGTGCGCCCTGAGGAGGATAAATATTTTATCCGATACCTGCCCCGGAGTCTGTTTATCCGCTCGGCAGTGTTTTATGATTTGGCTGGTTGGAAGCTGATAAGCTATGTCTGTGTCACACGCCAGGATGTGTAGCTGCTGCATGGAAACGGTGTCCTGTCCCATTTTGAAATGAGGTATGTTTATGTCTGATAAAATTGAAAAGTATCTTTCGGTAGGAATAGATGTTGGAGCTGATTTCAGTGAAATGTCCATTGCCCTTCCAAGCTTTGAAATGTACGGAAATCCTTTTAAAATTATTCACAAGAGTACAGAATCCCTTAATAAGGCTGTTGAAAAAATTAAATCAGCCGCAGATAAACATAATATAAATGTTAAGATTTTTATGGAGTCAACAGGGGTATATCATTTTGCTTTATACTGTTTTCTGAAAGAGAAAGGATTTGAAGTTTATGTTCTTAATCCTCTTGTGACTCATGCTAACCGTAATTACAATATCAGAAAGATTCACAGCGACAAATTTGATTCTGAAAAAATAGCAAAGCTTGGTTTAAATAAAAATTTGAAAACTTCTGATATTCCTTGTGATGATATCCTCGAGATCAGAAATTTGCTGAGAGAATATTACAGTGCAATGGATATGAGAACAGTATATATCAATAAACTGAAAGCTCAGCTCAGAATCGTATTTCCGCAATATCTGCAAGTATTTTCAAAAATTACAGGAGCAGCTTCAATGAAGATTCTTGAAAAATATACTCTTCCCTGCGATATTCTTCATGCAAGAAAATCGTCATTGATCAGTCTGATTGCAAAAGCATCGGGAAAAGGAACAGCTGCATCTGAAAAGATATATGAAAAGCTGATTAAAGCTGCAAATGACGCAGCTGTATTTGGACATTCGCTTGAAAGCAACAGGACTCTTATACGTATGCACATTGAATTTATCAAGAAACTGGACGAGCAATGTGAACTGCTTCTTAATTCAATTAAGAACATTACAGAAGAAAATACATTAAGCGAAATCACAAAGCAAGTGCAGCTGCTCCAAACCATTCCCGGAGTAGGCTTTCTCGGTGCAGTTACTTTAATTTCAGAAATCGGAGATTTTTCAAGATTCAAAAAACCGAAACAGTTGTATGCATATTTTGGTCTTGATCCAGAGGTAAAGCAATCAGGAAACTTCAACGGAACAAAAGTAAAAATATCAAAAAGAGGTTCAGGATATGCGAGAAAAGTTATTTATTTGATTGCAATGCAGTCAATCAGCAGCAATAAAAACGGTGTTCCTAAAAATTCAGTTTTAAGAGACTTCTATTTGGAAAAGTGCAAAACAAAATCAAAAATGACAGCTCTTGGCGCAGTTATGCATAAAATATGCAGTATTGTTTTCGCAGTTCTTCGTGATGAGAAGGCATTTGTTCTTAAAACACCACAAGAGCATAAATTATTGTACTTGAAAAACATTAACGCCGCTTAATTTGATTATTTCAGTCTTGACTTTTATTAGCTGGACTACG
>CAMWXM010000429.1 GCA_947178195.1 uncultured Ruminococcus sp. | reverse complement strand
TGTCACTGCAAGCTGCGTAAAATTATTATCTTTTAAACTATACAATTAATTTCTAAACTTGCATTGACGTGCAAATTCCTCAAACAAACCGGTCAGCTTCTCATCAAGTTTTTTGCGGCTGTTGGGTTTGCGAAGCTCCATAGTACAGTCGAGCAGTTCGCAGTCGGCGATCTCTAAAAGATACGAAATTCGGTGAATGCTTTTGTTTCTCATTTCTGCACGGAGTTTAAAAATTCCGTGTTCTATTGGCTTAACCTCAAAAAATTCAACTTTGCCGTTTTGCTTTTCCCAAGCTCTACGGATATTTTCCTCATTTATTTCCCCGTCAATCTCGGCAGCCATTCCAATATAGAACGCCGCAGACGCTTCCTCGGAATCTTCTCTCGGGAAATACATATACGCCTGATACAACTCGCCTACTCCGTAATCATCGTAATCAACAAAATGCTTGTCACGGGGAGCCGATATAATCAGCTTACTTTCATTTAAAAGCTCAATATCTTTTTCGGGGTATGGATTTCCCGCAACCTTGTCGGTGATCTTTCTACTTCGATCAAGTGCCTCAATTATCATTTCGCCAAGCATTTCGGGGTCGGAATAATCGGTAAATTCCAGCGGCGTATCAAATGTAAGTATGCCGGGTTCTCCCGTAGAATACGAACAATTACCGATACTTCCTTTTTTATACCACCAAAGAGTAAATGAATACTTTTTTTCGGCAATATTATATCCAATAGAGCAGTCATCATAATTTCGATCCAAATCTTTATAATCCTTGGCACCAAAAAATTTCAGATATGCTTCCCTTTTGGGAATACTTTCATACTGTTCAATATCCATACCAACTAAATCTTCAAACTCGGCAATTGATAAATCGCCTATATCCTCAAATCTTTTTAGGAGCTTGTCCGCAAGCATTCCGACTTCCTTGATACTATCATCGGTTTTGTATTCTTCACTGTATACCATATGTACATATCCGTTAGCTCTTGCAACGTCAATTTGCGTTTGAAAATATACAACATTATTTCTTCTGCGTATAACTAATGGTATGCGCGCGGTAAAATCAGATCTTAATTTAAATTTCATATTAATACTATCAGAAAAATTCTGAATCTCCTTTCTTACATTTTAAACATATTACGTATAACCAATTTTATAATAAAAATTGATTAAATGCAATAATAATATATTCTATCCGCTATAAGAAATCTTTTTTCTATGTCCGCACCTGTAACAATTCATCGTTCAGTACAGACAAGGCTTATTTGTTTATTCATATTTACATTATACCATACCTTTCATCTTTCTGCAAGGGTTTGTACGATGGTGACTTTGTTATACCGTCAGCTTTTTTGGACACATGGAGATTGAAAATCCGTCAGAAATAGAAAAACGTCTTGACAGTCTTCTGCATGATATTATTACACAAAAAGAATATGTTGAGTTTATTATCGTGCGAGATGGAGAATTTGATTTCTTTGTCATATCTAAAATAGCATTTTTTAAGTCTGTATTCATTTGAGGGTTATCAGATGAATCAGATATAAGTTTATTTAAACATGACATAAGTTGTTCAAAGTGATTATTGGCTTCATTAAAAATATTTCTCTCAACCTCTTTAAATTCGGCATCAATAATGTTAGTTTTCTTAAAGCTAAATGAATTATAAGAATTATGATTAGTAGTTTTAAAATCAATATCCTCATCAACATTAGCATAGCTTGTATTGTTATTGGCACTGTCTTTATCCTCTGTACTTTTCCTTTTAAAGAAATTCTGTCATAAAAAAGGTCTTGTTTTTCATCTTTGGAAAGCTCATCAATGTTTTCAACTAATTTTCCAAGTAACGAAAAATTAGGCTTTTGTGACGTTAAAGGACAGACTTATGAGTACCTCTGCGAGTTACAATAATATAAAAATACCTTGTTATGAATTATACAAACTCATAACAAGGTATTTTGTTTTTCTCTAAAACCGATATTCTAAGTTCCTTGCGGTTTTAACTAAGTTAAGCTTACTCTTGTACGCTCCGAATTGCTTGCCTTTTTTTCAATATTGATACCTATTTGCTGAATACTTTCATAACCGCAGTTGCAGACTTAAATTATCTGACTTTACGTTGCATAAAGAAAACAACTGAGAAAATTGATTAAAATTCTATATAACACCAAGTAAACATACAAATGCTACAATATCTGATACTAATGCTAACTCATAAGACGATTTTACGTTATTCAGCAGAAAGTGCCGTTAAATTGACAAAATAAACCTGTTGATTTGCTCTTTAAGTCCTACGATATCTGACATACCGTGTGAAGCAGTGTTAAATCTTTGCAGAATATCGTCAAGTGCATTATCACTGTAATTATTGTTTCCGAAAAGATTGTAAATTTCCTCGCCGTATGTAATGAACCTATTAAGGTCATTGGACTTCATCGTGTCATAGCATTTCTTAACGTGCAGGTCAGCTTCGGCTGCAAATGCTGATGAGTATAACCTGCCCAGTTTTCCGCCTATCTGATTTCCGAAAGCAATACCCTGAGCTTTGATAATGCCCCACTTTGCGTTGTCAGCAAGTTTATCCGTGCCGTATCCTAT
>CAMWXM010000428.1 GCA_947178195.1 uncultured Ruminococcus sp. | reverse complement strand
GTTTAATTTGAAACGTGTTGAAAAAAGTAGGGAAGAATGCAGAAAGGCTGATTCCATTCTTGGAGTTAAGCATACCTTTTTTTTGGATTTCCCTGCGGCAATGTTGCAAAGTGCGCCGCGGTATAAGCTGAATGACGCATTGGTAGAGACAATTAAGGAAACAGAACCTGACATCGTGTATATACCACACCGTGGAGATATGCAGTTGGATCATAAACTCACATCGGACGCTTCAATGGTTGCACTTAGACCAAAGTATTCACATATGCCTAAGAAAATATACGCCTACGAAACTTTATCGGAAACAGGCTGGGATGTTCCAAATACAACTAACGAATTTATTCCAAATTCTTATAACGATATAAGCGGATACCTGAATAAAAAGTTGGAAGCTTTAGGATTATTTGCAACTCAGATATCCGATTATCCGAATGCAAGATCGCTCGAAGCTGTCAAAGCATTGGCGATGTACCGCGGTTCAATAATGAGTTTGAAAGCGGCGGAAGCTTTTATTCTTATTCGTGAAATTTCGGGCTGATTCTAAAATTTTTTTGATACCGTGAAGATAGCAATGAAATGAAAAACGTAATTTCAGTATGGCGGCTACTATGGAGTAATTTACCGGGTCTGACGAGTTATTTATTAAATAAGCTTTTAAATTAAATATATAGAAAAGGGAGAATACAGTTATGACAAATAATCAAATATACAAAAAAGTATTTACAAATATATTTAATGTTGATGAAAACGATTTAAATGTATCTTTCAATTTTGCCGATGTGGAAGATTGGAATTCGCTTACTCATCTGACTCTGATAAGCGAACTTGAAGATTCATTTGATGTTATGTTTGAAACAGACGATATTCTTAACTTCGGCGGATATGAAAACGGAATAAAGATTTTAAAAAAATATGGCGTGGAATTTGAGGACTAAAATATGGGCAGTTTGCTTAAAAATAAAGTATGCATTATTACCGGAGCAGCGCGAGGAATTGGCATGGAGATAGCTGAACTTTTTGCATCAGAGGGGGCAAGTGTTGTTGTAAACGATGTAAGAGAAGGTTCTGCAGATAAATGGGTAAATGAAAGTCAGTACCAAAAAAATTTATATCCGTTTTATTTTGATATTACTGATCCGCATGCTGTTAGATGCAATATAATGTATGTAAAAAAGCAATTTGGGAAAATAGATGTTCTTGTAAACAATGCCGGTATAGAATTCAATGAACTCATTGGTATGATTTCACACGAAAATATGGAAAAAATGTTTAAAGTAAACGTTTTCGGAGTTATAGAGATGATCCAAGCGGTCAGTAGAATAATGTCTAAAAACGAAAACGGAGGGAGTATTATAAATATTTCATCTATGGTGGGCTTAAGGGGAAATGCAGGGCAATTAGTATATTCTGCTACAAAAGGAGCTGTTATTGCGTTGACAAAATCTGCTGCAAAGGAACTTTCACCAAAAGGGATAAGGGTGAATTCTATAGCTCCCGGATTAACGCAAACTCAGATGATGGAACAGGCTGACACAGAAAAATTAAAGGCAAGGATAAATAACATATGTATGGGACGTATTGCTCAGCCTCGGGATATTGCAGGAGGTTGTTTGTTGCTGGCTTCGGATTATGCGGGATATATTTCCGGTCAGGTTATTGCCGTTGATGGGTGTACAATTATTTAATAAGGAGTATAAATAAGTGTTTCTTAATATTGATAAACAAAAAAGTTCATCGCTGGCTCTCATTGATAATGAAAACAACAGGATCACATATGGAGAATTGGCTGAACTGATGAATACTGTAGGAAGCAAGGTTGAGGCTCGTTCTGTCATATTTATTCTTTGTAAAAATACTGTAGGTTCCATGCTTGGATATTTGGGATTTATTGAACATGACACGATCCCTCTTAATCTAAGTAGTAAGATAGATAAGGATTTTCTTTATTCGCTTATTGATACATATAAACCGTCTTATATATGGATGCCGATAGAGGATAAAGACAACTTCCTGTACAAAGCTGTTTTTAGTATTTACGGCTATGTGCTGCTTAAAACCGGTTATGAACAATATGATGTTAATGATAAACTTCAGTTTTTAATGACAACTTCCGGTTCAACAGGAAGTCCTAAGTTAGTCAGATATAAAAAAGGCAATCTTGAGGCAAATGCTAAAAATGTTGCACTTGCATTTGGGTGGAATGAAGAAGAACGTCCGATATGCGATCTTGGTATGCAATACACAATGGGGCTGAATGTTATCAATACCCACCTTTATGTAGGAGCATCTGTTTTTTTAACCACTTATAATCTTTTAAGCAAGGAATTTTGGAATTACATGAAAACAGAACGTGTAACAAACTTTACTGGAGTGCCATTCAGTTATGATATTTTTTATCGTTTGAAATTTGAGAATATGGAACTTCCGTATTTGAAAACACTTTCGGAAGGCGGCGGAAAGCTTACCGATGACAGATTTAGGAAGTTAGCGGAATATGCCGATCGTAATGGAAAAAGGTTTATATCTTCGTTCGGGCCGACCGAAACCTCAGCAAGAATGGCTTGTTTGCCTGCGGAGCTTGCACTCTTACAAACCGGAAGTATCGGACGT
>CAMWXM010000427.1 GCA_947178195.1 uncultured Ruminococcus sp. | reverse complement strand
TCTTAAAATTCGTAGGATTTATTATCAATGTAGGAATCATTGTTTTACCGCATATAACGTAGAAGATGCGTCTTTACCCGTGCTGCGACCTCAAGGGTATTGAACTGCTTTGTGATATAATCTTATTCCCCTATTGTAAGCCCCATTATTTTGTCGCCGTCCTCAACCTTTGCTGTTAGCATAATTATAGGGTAAAAATATTTCTCTCTTATTTTTTGGCACATGTGAAAGCCGTCCACATCGGGCAGCATTACGTCCAGTATTGCAAGGTCAAGTTTGGTTTCCTCAATGCATTTCAAAGCATCTATGCCATTGTAGAATTTATATACATTGTATCCGTCGTTTTTCAGATACACCTCAATCAAATCGGCAATTTCCTTTTCGTCATCAACAATTAAAATATTTTCGTTCATATTTTCACCTGTTTTCCAAGACATTTTTGTTACTTTCTTATCATTTGGTCAAATGCAAAAGTAAACACAGTATTTTAGGAAAATCACTACTAAAATATTAAGAAAATAGCTGTATTTAGGGTGAAAAACAAGTAAATCATCATAAAAGCACTCCAAAACAGCTAAAAAATAGTATTACAAAACTGAGCGTTACATTTATTTCACGGTATCTTGAAAAGAAGCCTATGAGAAACGTGGTATTCAGACAACTGCGGCAAGTGATGCCTGCAACTTTATCTGCATACCACATTATCTAATAATAATCAAGAGTTTTTGCCACATAAACGCTAATTTTGTGCATTTTTAAACTCAACAATATTTTTCAGTTTTAAAAAAACTTTAACGCAACACTTTTTTTCTTTTACTATGGTTACTTTACATTTGACCTTTCATAAATAGTTAACGTCTAAAGGATAATATGTTCTTAAATAGTATATTTCATATTGCTATTCTTATCCAAGTAAATATACATTTTCAAGCAAACGTTAATGTACATAATTACATTTCGTCTACATCAAAAGCATCTTCTTCATCTTCGGTATATTTTCCTTTATTAATCAAATATTGTATCTTATTAGCCCAACGATTACTAGGCCATATTTTTAATACTGCATCCACTTCTTTTGTCGCTTCAATCGTCATATTTTCTCGCAGATAAATTTTAACAAGGATTCGGGCTGAGTAAAAATCGCCAGGAGAATTTTGTGTTAAATTAATTGCCATTTGAAGCGCTTTGTCGCGAGTTTGTCTGTTAGCATAATAGTATTCGACCCATAATGCATCAACCTGTCTTGTATGGGGATATTGACTTGCAACCTCATTCAATAGATTTTCGGCTTCAACTAAATAACGTGCATAAATAAGCTTATCAATCATTCTATAATACAAAACTTCTTTGCTATCTACCCTTTCTTTAATAGCAACATCAAAATGAGTTCTATACATATTATAGTTGCCATTTAATATATAGCAAAGTGCATAGTAGAAAGAAAATTCCGATTGATTATAAGAGTATTTAAAAAATCGAATTGAATCAAGATGTGATTGAGCTATATCAGTTTCACCCAAGTTAATTAATTCAATTGAAGCACAAAAAATATCATTAGCATAATATTTTAAATTTTCATTTATATGTAACTTAGTGGTATAAAAGCTCATGTGATATAAATATTCTGCCTTTGAAACATATGACAGTTTTTGTTTATATTCATTGTCAAAATATTGCGCAGCAATTTTATGCAAATCGCTACTTTTAGCAACTTTGTTTCGTAAAGAACTTGATATAAGTGAATTTACAATAAAACGGTCATTTGACTCTTCAATTAGCAATTTATCTTGTAGAATTTGAAATAATTGATTTGTATAATGTGGCAAGTTTCTAAAAGCATCTTTTGTAACTTGAAGTCGATATATTGTGGATTCCACAAGAAGCTTAAATTCATCTTCTTTTACATTTAACGCTTCTAATATTCCATCAATATATTTTTCAGCAAAAGCTTCAATATCTTCTGGCAAAATATCTCCATCAAGACCCCTATTAATTCTATTTCCTATATATACACCAATCATTCTTGCCATAGACGGATTACCATGGCATTGACGTATTATGTTTTTTGAAATTTGTGGCAAAGAAAGAGAGTATGTTATATTATTCGCAGTTTGTTCTATGAGTCGTTCTATGTACAAATCATATAATGGCTTTAATATACAAACACAAATATTTGGATGATTAGACATTGATTTTGGTAAGGTTCTCGAATGCTCAATTATAAGCCGTATTCCCGAGTCCATTTCATTCAATTTCGTTGCTAGCAATATAAAGAAAGCTGATGTTTTTGATTCATTATAACTATCGAATAAATTTCCTGTTGTACGAAAAACCACTATTGTTTTAGTCAGATTATATAAATATTGCGCAAAATGATTAGCATATTTTTCAATTGTTTTATTATCAAATGCATCCCAATTGATAGGAGCTTTAGATATTTCACATATCCAACGAATAAGTGACTCAAAACCTCCACTTTTAGGAATATAACAGTTAATTATATTAAAAGAAAAGCGGTACTTTAGCTGATCAACAAAAGCACTTTTCCCAATTTGAGGGAAACCTTGAACAACAGCAATAGTTAAGATACAAATACTCAAACAGTCTTTAAGGTC
>CAMWXM010000426.1 GCA_947178195.1 uncultured Ruminococcus sp. | reverse complement strand
TAAGTGGTCAAATATGTGGTCACAAAGCATTTTGCAGCAGTTTTCGACCCAACAAAAGCACCATGAATTTGTAGTGTCAAAAGGTATTTGAGAAATTTGGTTTTGAGATATGCTCATACCCATTCATGCTCCCAAAGAGTTACGGAAATGTGGTATCTGTCACAAATGGCTTTTTATAGCGGTTTCCGCTACATGGAAAATCCTCTTTGACGGTCTTGTGTCCGTTGTTTCCGTATGCTCCAATTCTGTCTATGGTCAAATATGTGGTCAAATGGAGCAGGATACAGAAAAACAAAACAGTCGACCAACTGCTCTTGACGTTATTATAGCATAGCCAATCACAAAATTCAAGTCAAAAATTGAGCCGCAGTAAACAAAGAATAGCACACAAATATTCATCACCAGCTTTCTTACATGATACTTGACATTCAATCTCATTTCGGCTATAATATATATATTATTAAATCTGCCGAAAAATAGGAGGGGCAACCTATGGAATATATAAGTCGTCACATGGAAAACAAAATACTGGAACTAAGCAACTCATACTCTGCAATTCTCTTGACAGGACCACGTCAGGCAGGAAAAACAACAATGCTGCGTTCTCTTGCCGAAAAGGAAAATATAGGTCGTGAATATGTATCTCTTGACGATTTAAATACCCGTGATATGGCAAAGAACGATCCCGCTCTTTTTTTGCAGCTTCACAAGCCGCCTGTTTTGATTGATGAGGTTCAGTATGCCCCCGAATTATTCACATATATTAAAATCCATATAGATGAACATCACAATCCCGGCGATTTTTGGATGACAGGTTCGCAAATATTTCGTCTTATGCAGGGCGTACAAGAATCCCTTGCCGGGCGTGTCGCTCTGCTTCATATGTCGCCAATGTCACAGCGTGAGATCATTAATGCGCCTTGTGTCCCGTTTTCTGTGGATTTTGAAAAGCTTTCTTCCGAAAGCAAGAAAATTGCTGCCGTAACAACGCCCGAAATGTTTGAACGTATCTGGAAAGGCTCTATGCCCGGAATTATCAGCGGACAGTATACCGACAGGAATATTTACTATTCGTCTTATATATCAACTTATGTGGAGCGTGATGTGAGAGAGCTTTCGGGAAATATTGACGCGCTTAAATTCAACCGCTTTATTACCGCAGCAGCCGCAAGGACGTCACAGCTTCTTAATTACAAAGCACTTGCCGATGACGCAGACATAGATATGATAACGGCAAAGGCATGGGTAAACATTCTTGAGACATTGGGTATCATTTTTCTTTTGCACCCTTATTCCAATAATGTATTGAAGCGCACTATCAAAACTCCAAAGCTGTATTTTTATGACACAGGTCTTGTATGCTATCTGACAAAATGGTCATCGCCTGAAATCGCAGAAAGCGGTGCTATGAATGGCGCACTGCTTGAAAATTTTGCAGTTTCGGAGATAATGAAAGGATACCAAAACGCAGGATTAGAACCGTATCTTTATTTTTATCGTGACCGTGATACAAAAGAAATTGATGTGATCATGGAAGGTGACGGGAAAAACTATCCGTTGGAGATAAAGAAAACCGCTATGCCCGATAAACGGATTATCAGAACCTTCGGTGCTATTGATAAAGCACCACTTGAAATAGGAACGGGAGCAGTGCTTTGTATGGCTGAGCAGTTTGGTGCGTTTGACAGAAATAATTTGATTGTGCCAATTTGGATGATATGAATCAAATGCTCTTCGTGTTCTGAAGCTGTCTGTAGTCAAATATGTGGTCGTTTTTTGAGGATATGCATCAAATGGAAATTGGTTTCAATATATGATATAGCCAAAAATCAAGTCAAAATTTGAGTCACTGTAAACAAAGATAAGCAACAAAAATCTGCAGGGAATTTGCAATCATAACTATTCAACAGTATACTGCCGCAAATCATATTACGTTTATTATAAGTAATGGAAAGCTGACATGGCAAAACACCATATCAGCTTTTTTGAGCATTGCCAAAAAACCGTACTGACTAAAACATGTTTCTGCTTCTGTATCAAAAAAGTATAAAATTATTGACGAAGTTCTGTTTTATCTGCCATTAGTCTTGATTTTTTGCATTTCATATTGTATAATATTATGGGTTGTTATAATTACTTTTTTCTCATTTTAACATAAATTGATTCATATTTCATTCGGACATTTGGAAGAAATCATGACAATAATAAACAATGTCGATATAACTCTCAAAGATGATTTAACTGCTGAAATCAAAGCGGGGATAAGCTGTCAATTGCGGCAGACTGTTTTTCAATTTACGCTTTTGAGAGCTGAAAAAACAGCTTTCTCAAATAAGGGTGTGGGAAAATGTTGTGGTTCAGGTGGGAGAAATAACGGTTGAGGGGGATAATTCGCTTGATAAGCAGATCGTTTTGAATGAGGAAAGAGGGAAGATATTGAGGGAGATTGAGAGGTTGGAGAAAAAGGCGAGGACGGAGGTGCAGCCTAAGAAAAAAATTGAGATTGTTCAAAAAATAAATCTTTTGAAAAAGGAGTTGGAAAAGTAATTATGGATTTATTGAAAAGGCTTTCCTTAGAATATAATAGAATATATGATGTGTTAATCGGTGTTGCAG
>CAMWXM010000425.1 GCA_947178195.1 uncultured Ruminococcus sp. | reverse complement strand
ACTATTAATACGTCAAGATATATTGTTTTCATTTCGCCGCCGCTCCTTTAAACGATACCGTTTATACTGCGTCTGGTTACGGGTAGCACCGCACAAAGACTACCTGAAGGCTATGCGAGGTGTTACCTTTATTATATACGAGCCCTGTAGTAACTTTCGGTCGAAAACAGGACGAGAATAAATTTTTTCTGAAAAACTGCCGCATCATTTTTTCTGATGCGGCAGTTTTTCAGAAATATGTTTCAACAATTTTTTCAGAGCTTTCAGGAGGATAACGCCAGCTTGAAATATGGTCTCCGGTCACAAAATATTTAAGCGGCGCCGGCTTATATTCAGCATTGAAAATATCCACAATAATAAGCTTTACTTTCATTTTTTCCGGTATAACGGCTTTTATGTATACGCTTGCATACTGTCCTATCTCAGCGTTTCTTCCTATTTCAGCCAGTCCTGCAAGATTAGGCGCAAGCTCTATAAATATTCCGTAATCTTCAATAGAACGTACTATTCCCGACACAGTTTCGCCTGTTTTGAACATAGCGGCATTTTCCTCCCACGTTCCAAGAAGCTCCTTATGGGAAAGCCAGACCCTGTCTGAATCTACTCCCTTGATGATTACCCGTATATCCTGACCGGCAGTAAATCTGTCCGACGGATGAGAAATCCTTGAAACAGAAACTGCGTCGATAGGTATAAGCGATGGTATCCCACAGCCTATATCAACAAAACAGCCGAACTGTTCAAGATGAGTCACTCTTGCGGGGATTATATCTCCTGATGATAATTTTTCAATATAATTTTTCCAGCATTCCTCCTGTACGATTCTTCTTGAAAGTATTGCCGTTTCAGTTCCGGTTTCATCTGAAGTAATAGAAATAACTTTAAAGCATACAGGTTTATTTACTTTGGAAATTAATGCTATATCTCTGGTTTTGCCTTCATTTATCCCTATTGCCCCTTCGATTCTGGGAATAATACCTTTCATACAAGGCAGATCAACTATTATATTATGCTCATTGTCACAAAGCAATGCCCGGCATTCAAGAATTTTTCCGGCTGCCATTGCTTCATGAAGTCCAGCAGAGCTGGATATAAGTCTGATGTTTTCTGGAGAACTGACTATACAGCCCTCCGGCAG
Organism: uncultured Ruminococcus sp.; assembly: GCA_947178195.1. GTDB lineage: Bacteria > Bacillota > Clostridia > Oscillospirales > Ruminococcaceae > Porcipelethomonas. The sequence goes on along the minus strand of CAMWXM010000425.1, from coordinate 1,480 downwards.
ATAATTTTTCATTTATTCCTTGCCTTTCCGATTCACTGAATCTGTGTTTTTTTCTGCGGCTTGGAAAATGCCGAAAATATACGGCATTTTCTTCCGGGCGCCGTTCCTAAGACATACCGCATAAATAACCTCCGAAGGCTTTGTACAGTATTGTCTTAATGGTTTATATATATGATGAAATAAATTTTTTTATTCTATTCTTTAAATATCAAAATCTCATTTGATTATCTTTTTTATATTCACTCCGCCGAATGAGGACAGTATTCCCGCTACCTTATCCGCATATTCTCTTTCTGTTTGTACTATAAGTGTAACAGAATGATTCAGAAGCGGTTCTTCAATATCCAGAGTATCTACCGGCCGTGATACCTGTCCTGTTATATAATTGTATGAAGTGACGGCAGTGGGCAGAAGATAAAATATATTTGCGCTTGCTGCATTGCGGTATTCGCTGCTTTTGAAAAACGGCTTTAACTTTGATTTATTCTGAACTATTTTTATTTTTTTAGGCGAATCTATAGTATCACGAATGTGCTTTGCGGCATATTCCGCAAATTCTACTTCTTCAAATTCGCCGGTGATTTTTGAATACATACTAACCTCCATAAGTTGTTTTAGAATAAGACTGTGTATCTGACATGGGATCTTTGTACGGTGCTGCATTTATTATTTTTATAATTTTAAGCAAAAATATTTAAAGAAAATATTGCCTTGTAAGAAAAAATGGAGTATAATAATTTATAGAAAAATTTATAAAACTCGTCTTTATAGGATCATGCATATGCTACAAACGAAAATTTATACAAAATTATACATTGTTCCTGATAAAGGCAAGTCTGAAACGGAGAAATAATATGGATATACGGCCAAAGGATATACTTACATTAAAAAAGCCTCATCCCTGCGGTTCAAATGAAATGTTTGTAATTCGTTCGGGCATGGATTTTAAGCTCCGCTGTATAAAATGCGGACGGGAATTTATGATAGCAAGAAATAAAATTGAAAAAAATATAAAAAAGGTTTCAAGACAGGAAGAAACCGATAATCATTCTTAAAAAGGCGGATATATAAAATGATAGAAAAAGTAAAGCTTATGGAAAACAGATATAACGAGCTTAGCAATAAGCTGTCCGAGCCGGGTGTTGCAGATGACCAGAAGCTTTTTGCAGAGCTTATGAAAGAATTTAAAAATCTTACTCCCATTATCGAAAAATACAAGGAGTATGAACAGGCTGAAAAAAGCTTTGACGAAGCAAGGGAAATGCTTGACGCAGGAGGTATGGAAGCGGATTTCAAAGAAATGGTTCAGATGGAATTTGAAGAGTCAAAAGAAAAAATGGAACGTTTTTTTGAAGAGCTTAAAATACTCCTTCTGCCCAAAGACCCCAACGACGACAAAAGCGTTATTATTGAAATACGTGGCGGCGCCGGCGGAGAAGAAGCCGCTTTGTTTGCAAATTCACTTTACAGAATGTATACC
>CAMWXM010000424.1 GCA_947178195.1 uncultured Ruminococcus sp. | reverse complement strand
GATTTACATTTTTTATTCCACAGATACTTCCTAAAATCACTATCGTTATTACGTCTGCCACACTGCAAAAATATCCATCATATTCTTCATATAATTCTACTTCTTCAAAATACTCTGTAATTCCGTTATTCTTCATGTCTGCATAACGGTAGGCGGTTTCTCCCTAAAAGAGGGAGGTGATAACTATGGTTACATACGAAGAATTATTTCAATTCATTTCGATGCTCGCAGAAGTTATCATTCTTTGCTATCTTATTTTTAAGAAAAAGTAAAGGTTTCTTTTATAAAAATTAAGAAACACCGCCCTTCTTCCAAAAGTTTGCGGTGTTTCTTAAACACTAATCACTTGGGATAAACCGCTTATCGCAGTCATCCTTTTCAATTACTATTATACCACAATTTTATAAAATGTCAAGCGTCTCTTTGAGGCGTTTTTTTATTACTCTAAGCAAGGTATAAAACTGCTTAAAATACAAAATATGAAAGGAAAAAATTATGAATACAACATTTGAATTCAGAGGTATTGAAAATCTTGTATTTGCGGAGGTACTTTATGATGATGAGAACTAACGCACTTGCTAAAGAGCATACCGCTTTTCTTGCAAAGAAAACCACGGCAGAGCAATACACGCGGACTGTCCGCAGTTATCTCAACGAGAAACGTAATCGTGAAGCTGCTGAAAAGAGCAGACAGCAGAAACTTACACAGCAGAAAAAGAAAGACACTCTTGAATAAAAAACAGCAAGGAGAGCGTTCTCCTTGCTGCGATGATGTGTATTGTTAGTAAGAAAAATCAGAAGTTACTCTTTTTTATCGGAAATTATATCTCTATTTTCTTTTGAACATACAACTTTAAATCAAGTAAGCCATAGCTCATAAATGCTATTGATGAATAGTAAACAATACCAATTATAGCAGCTTTAACAAATGTCAGGCTTTCAGTTGAAACCAAGCCATACACTAAGTTACCAGTAATAAGAAAACGAATATAATCAAATAGCAAGTAACACATTACCATAGCTGGAGCAATAAAAATTCTTCTGACATAATCTTTTTTATCCTTCAATTCAAGTTTTGTCGTAAACAAAAACATTGCCAAAACCAAAACGGGATTTATTCCATGCATGAAGAAAAACATTCCACTAAAATTAAAATCGAACCAACCGAAGATTTTAAAAAACACAGTGCAAAAAACGGTTAAAATACATGGCAATACAAATTGATACAAAATCGCAGGTAAGGCTTTCTTTCTAATTAAACTTACTATTCCATCCAATAGTAATAACAAGCCGCATGAGGAATTTGAAATAAAAGTCAGCTCATACATAAGTGAAGATTGAAAATTATATCCATCAAGAGCCGTCAATAGTATAAATAATCCCACAACAATTTTTGCTATTTTTATTATAGATTTGTCTGCGTAATATACTCTATTTTCTTCACAACTCATAATTGTTTTCCCCATAAAAATTCTGATTTTGACGAGCAAACCGAGTGCCTACCCTTATATGTAATTATACATCATCACCCCAAAAAAGTCAACCACCTATCAACAAAAAGAAAAATACATAACCAAAAGAAAGGACTATTTTATGAGTAAAACCGGATATATCTGTGTATCAATGGAACATCAGGAAACAACAAGACAGCAGAAGATTATGTGCGACTATCAGGTTGACCGCATTTTCTTCGAAAAGCTCTCAGTACTATGCGGTTAGTGTTCCATTAGGATATGTACCTATTGTGGTGAGCGCCATAATGCTGATTTAGACTTGTGCGGAACAGAAAGTAGGTGTGCCAATAGGCTAAACTCAAACGGCTCTCATTTTTTCTTCCTGTTATTATAGTATGCCATAACAACTGCCAAAGTCGTTCCTTCTATTATCCACGGACATGCCGCATCAAAAAAATCTTTTATCATAGCTATCACCTCACATTTTTTTGTTGTAATATGCATTCACGATGATTGTTACCAATGCACTGAAAAGCAATGCGGCAACTAAGGTAAAGCAAATCTTTTCATCGAAAAAACCTGCTGCAATAGCAGCCATTGCAGTTCCCGCCATTGATATAGTCGAGCCTTTTTGTGATGTTTCTTTCTGAATGGCAATATTGCGTTCATCGGTTTCTTTTATATACATTTCCTTTAATTTTTCCTCATTGTGCAGAGTTGCATATGTTCTGGCAAGGTTATATACTGCGACAAATTCCATCCCGATAAAAACGCCCATTGAAACTCCCTGCGCAAAATCACTTGCACCCTTTGTAAGGAATATAAGAGCAAAATATAGTGCAAGACTGCAAGCACAGATCATAGTATCAATTTTTAATCTCTTTTCGACCTTTTTTCTAAATTTTTCCATCATGTTTCTCCTTTCAGATTCTCCTCATTCTCAAAAATGAACAGTTCCTCAATCGTTATACCAAAGAATTGTGCTGTTTTGTGTGCAAGTGTAAGTGAAGCATTATATTTTCCATTTTCCAACGAAATGATTGTTTGACGGGTAACACTCAGCGCATTGGCAAGTTCCTGCTGTGTGACCTTTCTCGCCTTGCGCAGCTCTTGAATTTTATTTTGCAATATTATCGACCTCCTATGAGGTAAAGTTAACTTTACAATATT
>CAMWXM010000423.1 GCA_947178195.1 uncultured Ruminococcus sp. | reverse complement strand
ACATGACTGTTAATAAGCTTGCAAATACAGCCGGTATTTCACAAAGCTTTCTGCGTGATATTGAACTGGGCAACAAAAATCCGACTGTAGAAACGCTTTCATATTTCTGCGACGCTCTTAATATAACTCTTTCTGATTTTTTCAATGATTGTGATAATGAAATTAGTCCATATTTAAAATCAGCAATTAAAAAATTAGATGTTGAACAACAAATCAAACTTGCGGATTTTATAAATAGCTTAAAAGAATAAATATATATTATGCGAGGGCAGCTATGATAAAATTGACATTGGATAAATTACTGTCGGAAAAGGAAATCACCAGATACCAGCTTTCAAAAATGACTGATATAAAATATCAAACCATTGATAATTATTACAAAAATAAAGTGGTAAGGTATGACGGCTTTATACTTTCCAAAATTTGTGAAGCTCTGGATTGCGAAATCAAGGATATTTTAATATATATTAAAAATGACACTCTATAGATGTAATTATATTTTTCTTTAGAGTTTATAATATATTTATAAACTAAAATAAAAACAGGGCACTCATTCCAAATACCCTGTTTTTTGTATTATGCTTTTATTTTACCTTTAGCAAGGTCTATTGCTAAAAATGCGGCATCTCTTATGTTTCTTTTTCCATCTCCGTTATAGTCCGCCCATTCGGGGATATCCTCATACTGTCCCTTTGCGCATAATATTGCTATAAATGCGGCGTCACGAATATCTATCTTACCATCGCCGTTAGCATCACCTTTTTCAGGCGTAGCTGCGGGCACAGTTGTAGTTGTAACTGTGGTTGCGGTTGTTACATCAGTAGTGACCGGAGCAGTAGTCGTAATAGGCTCAGGTGAAACAAACGACATACATTTTTCAATAAGCCACTTGTTTAATTCAATAGCTTTTTCATCAGGATTTTCAAGATAAGTACGATATTTCATATCGCCGTTGACATGACCGTTCATAAACACAATTTGCGCATTATCGTCGTTGTCATATCTGACGCCAAAACTTTCATTATATGTAGGAAACCCAACATACTCAAAACCCTTAAAAGTAACCTCAGCGTTTGTATCAACTTTAGATAAAAGCGATGCTTTTGAAGCATATTCTTCTTCTGAAATATTTCCTATTATTTTATATGCGGAAATATTTCCGCTTAAAATTGACAGTAATTTTTCATGAGGCATCGCTGCATCTAATTTGATAGTACCATCAGTATTGAAGTAATCTTCTCCAAAAATAAGCGTCCACTCATCTTCAATATCTTCAAAAGAAAAGTGTCTTACATTTCCATTGCTTTCAATGAAATAGCCTGCGTATGAATAAGACGTCTTTCCTGTTTGTTTTGTCTTTACAATGCAAAAGACAATTTCTGTATTGGTATTATCATAAGAACTATCTAAATTTCTAAGCCAACTATCAATTTCAAGCGCTTTTTCATCAGTATGCTTGTTTATTATAGTTCCAATACCATTAAGGAAAACTACTTCTGCATTACCATTATCATCATATCTTAAACCGAATGTTTCTGAATATCCTTGAACAATATCAAGAGGTGAAATATCCATTTTTATATCAGTATTCGTATCAACATCAGATAAAAGATTTAAATAATGATCTAATTCTTCTTCTGAAACTTTTCCAACGATCTGATATTTTGAAACATCAGCCAATTGTGACAACAATTTTTCTTGTGGCTCCGTTTTATTCAATGATATGGTTTTAGGGATATCTTCCATAGACACATAACCAAACGTCCAGTGTTCATTAACATCTTTAAAGGAAAAGGTCCGTATATTACCGTTTCTTTCAATGAAATATCCTTTGTATGACTCAGGAGGATTGTCGGTATTACCAACATAACATTCAGCAAAACCATTCCAAACAAAAACAATTTCAGATTTTTTATTCTCGTTATAGTCCGATTTTGCACCCGGATTTACTGCTGTAACATTCGTTGCTGCAAAAGAAATACACATGACAATTGCAGCTATTGCCATCATAGTTTTTTTAATAAAATGCTTCATAATTTTTTCTCCTTTCAGAATTTAAAAATATTTGAAATCTTATCTATTGCGAAAGTATTACGCAATAGATTCATTATAACATATTTTTATCGTCTGTGCGAGAAGTTTACGAAACTTACAGTTTTTATGACGAAATTTAAAGTATTTCTTTTAACTTGTGATAATAGTCCAGCGAAATTTCTATAAAATCTGACTGCGCAATCTACACGCCAGATTTAATCAACGATTACTTAACCGTGGAGGGTCATCTTCGTGTATCACTTCAATAACATTTCCGTCAATATCAATTTCCATAATACACTGATAAAATGCGCCTGAGCCGATTTTAAGGAAAATACGGTTATCCTGACATTGAATCGACCAGACATAATAACCTTCACTGCCAAAAAAATCTTCGGTTGAAAAAATCAAGGTATTCTCATTATCATTCATCTTGTACAAAGAACCGTCGGAAGAATAAAGGATATAGTCTTTATAAAAATCAAATTCAGATATACTCTTTCCATCTTCCATTACATATACTTCTTCATATTCATAGCTTGAAAGATCAAATCTCATAAGCTTATCCGATTCTTTATAATATGTATAATAC
>CAMWXM010000422.1 GCA_947178195.1 uncultured Ruminococcus sp. | reverse complement strand
ATAAAGCAGTGGTAGGGGAGGGTTTACGTGGTAGATTATGTTTTTTATAAAGAGTACATAACCTATCACCATAATAGTCCGGTTGACTAAATTTACAAAGAAAGCAATTTCGGATTCTTACACCTTGTTTAGAAAATTCTTGAAAAATTTCTTTAAAAGGGGTGGCTATGTTAGTAATATAATAATGTACGTTTTGAGGTAATTTGCTATTGACCTCGTAGCAATGGCAATCAAACTTTTTGAAATAACCATGTTTATTTAGCCAAAATACTATTGTATCTTTTCTGCTAAAGTCGTCATCATATTCATTGAAGGTCTCCTGAGGATCAAATAATTCCGTCTTATTAAAATTATATAAAATAATATTTTCGTAAGAAGTGGAATAATTTAATGTATCGTACCTAACTGCTTTTAAAATACAGTTTTTTACAATATCATCAATATTTTTTTCTGATTCAATTTTTATTTCTATAATTCGTGTACCTTCTTTAATTTTATCATCAGTACATTTATGTGTGACGAAAATTTCAATCACTAATGGAGATCTCTTCGGGTTAGAAGAAGATTTTAATATTAAGTCTGCCTTATGTCCTTTTTCGTTATAAGGAACTTCCATCTCACAAATATCATAAAACTTGCGCAAATCAAATTTTACATCCTTCTCACCCTCACATTTGGGAAAATTAGCGAAAGGACAATTTAGAGAACAAATAGCTTTAGCTTTGTAATTTAAATAAAAATGTTCTGAAGAAAGGAACGCCTTTCTTATCATCATTTTGGCTATTTCGTGGATATACGATTCATAATTACATTCCGTAATATTTTTATGTTCGAAATGCTTTTTGTTTTTAGATCCCAAATGTGGAGTCATCAGTTCTCCACATATTGGACAAAAGTATTTTTCGCCACGGACTGCATTAGAGATTTCAATAAGTTCTCCGTAGCTATTTTTAGCATATCGATAATCTTGTTTTTTAACCATATCGTCTGTTTTTAATTTAATAAGATTCAATCTAAAAAAAGGCACATAAGTAATTTATTTTTACCTTGGTATTGTTACAAAGTTATGTTTTTTATTGATATTAGTCAAAATGTATATGGTAATTCTGGCGAATTATTAATTTGTGAATTGTTGATAGCTGTACTTATCCAATTTATTTTGGTGGGGGAGGGGGAAATGTGTAACTTTGCAGTTGAAAAATTGAGACGGTCATCGGAGGGCCCCTAATCGAAATTACAGCGGCTGGATAAGATGTCGGGTGCGCCCGGTAATATTCTTATCCCGTTGCTTTTTATTTTAATATAGTTTTTCATGGAACAGACTGGACTTGACTATGGTGAAGGAAAAATAGGAACGCTTTTCCGAAAAATTTTTTTCCCGACCCTTTTGGGAATGATTTTTACTGCTATGATTACAATTGCCGACGGTGTGTTTGTCGGCAACAGGGTAGGTCCCGACGGTATAGCGGCTGTAAATATAATTGCACCGCTGTGGATGATTTCAACCGGTATAGGCCTTATGCTTGGGATTGGTGCTTCAGTAGTTGCCGGAATGGCTCTTGCCAATAATGACTCGTGCCGGGCAGGGCGTGTTGTTTCTCAATCATTTATGGTCGGCACTGCAGTAATGCTTCTGATTGAGGCTTATACTCTGTTTTTTCCTGAGTCCGTTGCCCGAACCCTTGGAAGTTCAGATCACCTGATGCCACTTGCTCTGGACTACCTATGCTGGCTCATGCCGAGCCTCTTATTTCTTTCGTGGAGCGGGATCGGTATGATGACAATAAGGCTTGACGGTTCGCCAAAATATGCCATGATGTGTAACGTTGTTCCATCTGTACTCAATGTGGTCGGTGACTATATTCTGATTTATCCTTGCGGAATGGGTATAAAGGGAGCGGCGATAGCTACGGCTGCAAGTGTGATCGTTGGCGGACTGATGGCCATATTTTATTTCAAAAGGTCGTATGTAATAAAGCTGGCTATAAATTTCAAAGGAATATTACGCAATATTGCGGGAGTAGCGGCTATCGGTTCTTCAGCTTTCGTGACTGAAATAGCCATGTCGATAATGATGATTTCAGGAAACTTCGTTTTTATGAAATACTACGGCGATGCCGGTGTAGCGGCATACAGCATAGCCTGCTATCTTTTTCCTCTTATGTTTATGATGAGTAATGCTGTGGCTCAGTCGGCGCAGCCTATCATAAGTTTTAATTACGGAACAAATGCCATTGAAAGGGTAACCCGGACTTTCAAGATTAGTCTCAAGGTAGCTGTGTTGTGTGGCCTTGTTGTATGTTCAGCTATCCTTCTTGGTTCAGATATGCTGGTTGGAATATTTATACCGGTAGAAACGGCAGCCGGGCAAATTGCCGTGAAAGGGTTGCCGATATTTTCGACTTGTGCGGTTTTTTTCGCGTTAAACATTGCTTTTATTGGTTATTATCAAAGTATCGGGAAGGCAATGCGAGCTATGATACTGACCCTCATTCGCGGTGTGCTGTTATTAGTGCCATTGTTTTTCATCCTTCCTGCTTTATTTCCTCAGTGGGGTATGTGGGCAGCTATTCCGGCGGCAGAAATGTTCCCTTTGCTGATAATAATTCTGACCCGGGACAGGGGCTTAAAAAGTTCAAAATGTG
>CAMWXM010000421.1 GCA_947178195.1 uncultured Ruminococcus sp. | reverse complement strand
CCATATTTTATGGACTTTCCTTTCTTTATTCGGAATAACTCTTTTTACGGAATAATCGGTATTATCCGGAGTTCGGAATAATCAAAGCCTTAGTGTCGCAGGAAAAAGAGCTGGTATCAATGCAGAGCGTTCAGGGCTGTTCTTTCAGGCAGTCAGGGTTATAAAAGAAATGAGGTGTGCGACAAATGGCAAATATCCAAGATTCATCGTGTGGGAAAATGTCACAGGTGCATTTTCCTCAAATTCAGGCGAAGATTTCAGGACAGTCCTCGAAGAAATCTGCAAAATCAAAGACGGTACCGTTTCTATTCCTAAACCTGCAAAATGGTCAAAATCAGGAGAAATCATGGGAGACGGTTTCTCCATTGCCTACAGAACTCTCGATGCACAATTCTGGGGAGTCCCCCAGCGAAGAAAACGTATCTACCTTGTCACAGATTTTGATGGAGAATGTGCCGGAAAAGTACTCTTTGAGTCCGAGGGCGTGTCTGGGTATTCTGCGAAGAGCTTCAAAGCGTGGCAAAGAGCTTCCCGAAGTGCTGAAAATTGCTCTGGAACAGCAGACCCTAACCTGATTTTATGCGATCAGGGCGGCGAAAGAATGGACGTTTTAAGCGGTATTTCAGCAACTTTGAGAGCAGAAGCGCACCATCCGCCGTGTGTTTTGTCTTCTATTTTTGAAAAACACTCGCAGGATTCAAGGTATACAGGACCTTTGGACGTCGCACCGACTATATCAGCTAAATACGGAACAGGTGGCAATAATCAGCCTTTTGTGGTTGAGACTCCGAAAACGCTGAAAGTCCGCTGTGGAAAATCCGGCGGAGGAAAAGGAGCTTTGATTCAGGAAGATAAATCCGCCACTCTTTCCTGCAATAATGATCAAACTGTATTTGTGCCGACAGCTTATGGTATATGCTCCAAGCACAGCAATGCAATGATGTCTGATAATCCTCACAGTGGATTTTATGAAGCCGAAACATCACGCACCATTGATACAAGCAATCAATCACCTGTGAAAAATCAGGGTGGCATGGTCGTTTTAGAGGGCAATGGTTCTCGTCCTTCACATCATGGTGATGGCTATTCGGAGAGCGATATGATGTATACGCTGAATACCGTGGAAACTCACGGGGTAGCTTATGGAATTGACCGCGCATCGTTCAATCAGGGGAAAAATGCTCTGTATGATTTTGCTGTTACAGAAGAAGTCGAGCCGACAATGGTTGCCAAAGGTCCGGGTGCAGTTGCATCTCTGACGCATTCTGAAAATGTGCATTACATAGTCCGCCGTCTGATACCCCAAGAATGCGCATTACTGCAAGGAATGCCAACGTGGTGGTGCGATGAACTTGAACTTCCTGAACCAACAGAAGAACAGATGAAGTTTTGGAGAGAAGTCTTTGAAACTTACCGCAAAGCTACTGCTCTCGATAAAAAGCCAAAATCTGACAAGCAGATTCTGAAATGGCTGAAAAATCCTTATTCTGATAGTGCTGCCTACAAAATGTGGGGAAATGGAATCGCCATGCCGTGCGCATGGTTCGTACTTTCTGGAATAGCATATTATGCACAAAATGAAAACAAATAATTCTACAGTATTTCGGCATAAAACAACTTGCAATTCTGTGGAAAACGAGTTAATATGTGACTACCAAAAGGAGGTCACGCATATGGAAATCAAATACTTAATTGACAAAAGCCAAAGAAAGGCTATGGCACATAAAATTGCGGAACTGACAGGTGAAATCGTGAAGTATCTCGGTGCTCCGTCTTTTAGCTACCGGATAGGAACATTCACAATTAATAAAGATGCCGTTATTTCTTTCGATGACAGAACCGATTCCGAAATTGTGAAAACAGTTATTGATGGGTTGGAAAAGGCAGGATATACTTCTGAGAAAAAGTCTGAAACGTTGACAGTTACCATGCCGAAATCTGTTTTTATCGATGGGTCGATTGAAAGGCTAAAAAAGATTGTTGCCAACAAGGAACGGCTCATCAAGCATGCTCTCAATGTGAGTTCTCTGGATATTGTTGAAACTGATGAAAACATCAAATTCCCGTGGTTTACGATTACTGACCCCAGTGACGGCAACGCTTACGTTAAATTCATTTCGATGCTTTGTGAGTTTGCCAAAAATCAGAAGAGAGTCAATAATAAGCCAGATACCAGTGACAATGAAAAGTACGCTTTCAGGTGCTTTCTACTCCGGTTAGGCATGATAGGTGCGGATTACAAACAAGCACGGAAAGTTCTGCTCCGTAATCTGACTGGCAGTTCTGCTTTCAGGCGTGGTACAAAAATTTGAGCCGTTCCGGGGGCAGAAAATAAGCGAGAACCTATTCCATCGTACTGTATATTACCATAAAAAATCAAGTTTATCAAGACTGTAAATTACACAATGATTCGGTTAAATACAGTCGGAAAGATCGTGTACTAATGGTATTGATATATTCTCCGTTTAGAGTTAATATGTAACACAACGAAAGGGCAAAACCTACGAAAAACGGAGGAAAAAACAATGAATGAAAAAACAAAAAAGCAAATCGAAAATCTGAAAAATCAGACTGTCGGAGTAGAGATTGAAATGAACAGCATCACCAGAAACAAGGCCGCCAAACTTGCCGCCGAATTTTTGGGC
>CAMWXM010000420.1 GCA_947178195.1 uncultured Ruminococcus sp. | reverse complement strand
ACAAAACCGCTTCACAACTGTTTGCCGAATATGTAAAAATATCTCCGTACTGAAACCCCTGCGAAACGGAAAGAGGATAAACCTTTCCGCATTCATTATCTGCAGCGTAATTAATAAAATCGGAATATCTTTTATACTCGATCTTTTGCATATCTTCACTCCAAATTTTTAAGAAACCGCATCTGCAATTTTTCGTCATTATATCCCATTGCTCTGTAAAATTCATGGGCTTCCTTTCGGGAATATCCCGAATTCAGCCTCACAATATTTATCCCAAGCTCTTTTCCCCAATTTTCCGCACGGGAAATAAGCGCTTTGCCTATCCCCTGTCTCCTATGGTCGTGGGAAACAGCCAAACCAAGTATATTTATCATTGACTGAAAATAAAGCGTATTGTACACTTCCGCATGAATGTAACCGACCACCGTACCGTCGCTTTCCGCAGCAAATACTGCTTCACGGCTGCTGTCAATATTCTTCAAGCGGTTTAAAACAAGCTCATCGCTGCATTCGTAGCCTAAATCATAAGTACATATTCTGCAAATTGCAGATGTGTCGTTTATATCGGCGTTACGCACATTCATAAAATTATCTCCTTTAAGTCATAATTTATCGGTAAAATGCTGTTCTAATTATCAAAATATTTACAGCAAAGCATATAACAGAAACCAATACTGAAACCGATTTAGGCATATTCAAAACATCTCTTATGCCAATTATATCTCCGAAATTTCCAATACTGCCTACTGTAAAATATAAGCTGTCTGTTACTAAAAACATCATTGCCGCAACATAACAAAAAAGTTTCAAAAAATTATTCGTCAGCATATTGTAAAGAAAAATAAAAAAATAGCCCGATAGATTAGTTGCAATATATCCCCCTGACGCAATTACAGCCCACTTTTTTGCAGTAGAATTATTATAATCAGGCTCGTTTTCATAAAATACTCTCGTACCGCCATGGTATGTAAACCATTGGACTTTTACAATTTTTTCACCCAATATTATTGCTGTCAGCATATGTCCGCATTCATGCACTATGTGCTGCAGCAAGCCTGCAATAATTATTAAAATAAATATATAAACCAAATATTGACCTCCTAAATCCTGATTTATCAAACTAACTTAACAACTTCAAAAAATCAGAATTTTAACATTCCCGCATATATATCAGCATTCCATTACCGTAATGATCATCTTCTGCTCCGAATTCTTCCTTAACAAAAACATAACCATTCTTTTCGAGAACTCTTACAGAAGCGTTATTTCCACACATAACACGACCGTACAGAACGTTAATTCCAAAAGTCGAAACTATAAATTTAGTCATTGCATTCAATAATTCGGTAGCATAACCTTTTCCACTGTGCTTTTTACAAATTGTATAGCCTATTTCAACTTCGTTGGTTTTTTCTTCAACTTTATTTACGCCCGTGTCACCTATCAATTCACCTGTTTCCTTTAATTCGACAGCTAACACATATGGCAAATGTCCGTTATTTACACAATCAACATAAAAATTAATCGCACCTTGTGTTTCTTCGATATCAGCATAGCTTTCATTCGGGATCAATTTCTTAACTTCTTCCTCTAAATGATTTTCATACAGACATTGTGCGTCTTCAAGCTTGAATTTTCTTACTTTCAAATGCTCTGTTTCAAACATATACTCCATAGTTTAATCTCCAAAAATTTCAGATCGTCATTTTTTAACGTATTTTTCACCTAATCCACCTATATCAGAATTTGAATATTTAAGATAAACCGCACAACAAATACATTTCTTCAATACAAGGTGATTTATATTCAATATATTTGTCCATATTGTCAGGAAAAAGCTGTGCGCCATTTTCCTTGACCCTACTGTATTTTTTCACCGCCTCGGGATTATTCCTGAGGAAATCTCTGAATGTGATATGACGCAGCAGCTCCTTAGAGTTTTGAGGGCATACGTACAAATGATGTTTCCGCAAATGCGGCTTGTCAGAGTATTTGAAAGCTTCTCTGTCTTTTATTCCAAGGTCGCCTTCATGAATATATCCAATAGTACTCAACCTACTTATAATACTGTCAAAAACCGAATAATCACTGATAACAACATCAATATCAATAATCGGTTTTGCAGAAAGTCCCTCAACAGAAGTACTGCCCACATGTTCAATTCGTAGAATCAAGTCGCCTACCGCGTTTACGATCTCTTGTTTTATTTCCTCAAAATCATTTTTCCATTTAGGGTCATAGGGTAAAACAACTACATTTTTGGTTCCCATTTTCAACCTCGCTTATTTCAACAAAATTTTCAAACCTGTTTCCACGCTTTTTTAGTTTTCCAATCTTAAATTTCCTAAAACATGGATAAAATGAATTATTAAGAATGGAACTGCCGTAACCGTCAATAAAATATTTTTTCTCCAAAGCCCTATAAAAAAGTAATACAAGGGTGGCATAAGTACTATAAAAAACATCATTACAAAAACGCTTTGATGTCCGCCAAAACAAATTCCCCAACCAATGAAATTCAGCAACAAAACTATAACTGCCAAAACAAAAAATATTCTCTCTTTACCCTCTGCGGGCAAAAATAAATTTGAATCTTTATTTACGATAAAGAGCATAAAGGCGATACACAGCGAGCCAAGAACCTTTTCCAA
>CAMWXM010000419.1 GCA_947178195.1 uncultured Ruminococcus sp. | reverse complement strand
TTCATAGTTCTGTGTTATACTGAATTTATAGAAAACATGGAGGTGATGAAATGGCGCTGGCAACCGATAGAATCGCTGTCATAACTGAAAATCTGACAGATGCAGGGTTTGACGGAAATGGAGTAACAGAATGCCTGAAAATGCTTGATAATAATGAAGTTTCAGCATTGCAGAAATATCTTGCAAATTACCGTAAGCAGCTTCTTGACAGCGTTCACAATTTTAATAAGCAAATTGACTGCCTTGACTATTTCACCTATACACTAAAGAAATCTATGGAGGTAAAGTAATATGGAAAATGAAAAGCTGATTTTGACTGAAGAATGGGACAAAACATTCCCGAAAAGCGACAAAGTAAATCATAGAAAAATTACATTTCATAACAGATACGGCATCACACTTGCGGCAGATCTTTATGAGCCGAAGAATGCAGAAGATAAACTTCCTTCTGTTGTGGTATGCGGACCATTCGGTGCAGTCAAGGAGCAGTCATCAGGATTGTATGCACAAACTCTGGCAGAGCGTGGATTTTTGACAATTGCCTTTGACCCTTCATTTACAGGCGAAAGCGGCGGTCAGCCTCGCTATGTAGCATCACCCGACATCAACACTGAGGATTTTTCCGCAGCAGTTGACTTCCTATCTGTGCAGGACAATGTTGACCCGGAGCGTATCGGTATTCTTGGTATCTGTGGCTGGGGCGGTATGGCACTGAATGCGGCTGCAAATGATACTCGTATCAAGGCAACGGTCGCTTCCACCATGTATGACATGACTCGTGTGAATGCAAGGGGCTATTTTGATGCAATGGACGCAGATGCTCGTTATGAGCAGCGCAAGGCTCTTAATGCACAAAGAATAGAGGATTACAAAAATGGCAGCTATCAGCTCGGCGGCGGTGTGGTTGACTCGCTTCCGGAGGATGCACCGTTTTATGTGAAGGATTATTATGATTATTATAAAACAGAACGTGGCTATCACAAGCGTTCGCTAAACTCTAATGGCGGTTGGAACACAACCTCTGCGCTCTCATTTATGAATATGCCGATTCTTGCCTACAGTGATGAGATACGCAATGCTGTACTGGTGATTCATGGAGAAAAGGCACACTCACGTTATTTCAGTGAGGACGCTTTCAAGAAGCTCAAGGGTGATAATAAGGAATTGCTGATTATTCCAGGAGCTGTGCATACTGATCTATATGACTGTATGGATGTTATTCCATTTGATAAACTGGAGAGTTTCTTCCTTGAAAATCTGAAATAATCAAAAATCATACTGCCCACAGTTACTTTGATTGTGGGCAGTTTCCAAAAGGAGAAAACGATGAAAAGACTGATACTTTCGGTTCTGACTGCATTGATCACAGTAACAGGCGCATTTGGCATTAATGGTTGTGACAAAATGGCAGATAATACTGTTATCACATCACAAACTGCAATTATTTCTGATATTTCACAGCAAAATTTTACCATACAAGATATATATAATTTGCAGGATTTTCTTCTTGCTAGACCAACAGAAGAAGATTTAAGAGATAAAAATTATGATTTGAACGGTGACGGTGTATGGAATGTATTCGACCTTTGCCTGATGAAGCGAGAACTTCTGCTAATAAAGCAGAAAAAAGAGGTTGGTGTATTCGATATGGAAAGCAAAACAGTCCTTTTGAACAGCGGTTATGAAATGCCAATTATCGGACTTGGCACATATAGTCTGCTTGATGATACCTGTATTAATTCTGTTGTTGCCGAACTGCAAAGTGGCGGCAGACTGATAGATACAGCTTATATGTACCACAACGAGGAATCTGTCGGGAAGGGTATCAAACAGTCTGGTGTTCCGAGAGAGGAAATGTTTATAGAAACAAAGCTGTATCCCAATCAGTATGCAGATGCTGCCAATGCAATTGATGAGGCTCTTGAAAAACTGGATGTGGACTATATCGACCTCATGCTTCTTCACCACCCCGGAACGAATGATTTAGAGGCTTACAAAGCTATGGAGCAGGCTGTTGCTGACGGAAAAATACGCTCGATTGGACTTTCAAACTGGTATATTGAGGAACTGGAGGATTTTCTGCCGCAAATCACAATCATGCCTGCATTGGTGCAAAATGAGATACACCCATACTATCAGGAAATTGAAGTTGTACCATATATTCAGTCGCTCGGCATTGTAATGCAGGGATGGTATCCGCTCGGTGGCAGAGGCTATACAGCGGAATTGCTTGGTAATGAAACAATAAATTCTATAGCTGAGGTGCACAATGTATCAGCAGCACAGGTGATTCTTCGTTGGAATTTACAAAGAAATGTTGTTGTTATTCCTGGCTCAAGCAATCCAGATCATATCAAAGAAAACCTTGAACTTTTTGATTTTAAATTATCTGATGAGGAAATGGAGAAAATTAAGACTCTTAATCGTGATGAAAAGCATGATTGGTATTGATTAAAAAAACATTCTGTTCTTACAAATATGTTTCCACATTTTCTGAGCGTTTAGATCAGTAATATTCTTTGCCTAACTGTTCGTATTCGAAGCTCCAATAGATATGCTTTCTTATCTTACTTTGCACTCTGAAAACTGGCAGCTTCACAGCTATATTGCTATGAACGGTGTGTATGAAAACGCTGTTTTAACGGCATTAAAAG
>CAMWXM010000418.1 GCA_947178195.1 uncultured Ruminococcus sp. | reverse complement strand
CGTCCTCCGTTTCAAGGTGGCTGAACAGGATAAAGAAGAACAGAATTATCATTATAACATCAAGCAGGGAGGTAAAATCAAGAATTATTTCCCGTTTATTCATTTTTTTCCTTTGCTCCGCCGTTTTCAAGCATTTTTTTTGCTTTGGCTATTGTTTCTTCAATCTGGGACTGCTGACAGGCGTTTACTACTTTGAAAAAGATAGCGAATATCAGACCCAGACCCGTGGTGTCGAGGGCTTGGAAAAAGTTGGCTTTCAGCTCCTCGGTCGCTCCCGAAATATCAAGGGTAAGCAGAGCGCTGACTGTTCCCAACATTCCGAAAAGGGGGAAAAGGGAGATCAGCACGATAAAGATAGTGTACAGCACATCAAGCCAGCGGTATAATTCTCTTTTGATGTCTTTCCCGCTGTTTTCGTCTATTTTTCTGTTGAAGCGTCTTTTCAGCACATACACGGTAATGAAAAGACATAGCGTAAAACCTGCCATTCCCCACATAAAGGGGATTATCCATTGATTTATTGTTTGGTACATTTTTTCGGTCCTTTCGATGAATTGCGACATTTTTGACCACTTTCATTATAATTCAATCGAGTATAAATGTCAATAGGGCAAGGTTTTCACTTGGCGGCGGGCTTGTTTTTCTTTTTCTCTGAATAACTTCCGACACACTGCCATTGGCGAGAGATTTTTCAAAAAATTAGCAGCATATTGACAAATTATGGAAATAGTGTATAATATTTGTTAATGGAGTTAGTTTATAGCTTCACAGAACAAATTTTATTGAGGAGAACTTTTATTATAAAGATCTTTAAGATAATCCTTGCAGGGGTCATTTCTGCAGCTGTGATCGTTTCGGTTTTGGCAACGCCGACAATGGCTTTAGGAGACAAAATGTCACATGTTTATGAAAAGGGTAACGTAATTATGCCAGACGGAAAAATATTTGGTTCCTATAGCACAGATACAGCCGCATCCGCAATAGCGGCAAGCGCAACTGCAACTTGCTCAAAAAATGCAAGTTTGTCTGCCAAAATAACGGCTGATGGATTACTTTATGGTAAACCAACTTCATCTCGCATCAGCCAAAGCAAAGATTTTGGAACAAGTGTAAGTACATCTGTTAATAATGTATTTGTTACAAGTGATGGAACTATAGAACATGGTTTCTTTCTGCGTGCTATTGGAAATTATACTATAGGAACTAAAGAGGTGGAATCATTTGTTAATGACTAAAAAAGTACATCATCTCTAATACTAATACATATTTAACAAGTAGCCAAGCTACTTGTTAAATACTCTGCCGCATATCTGCAGATTTAGGGAGCAACGCTCCCTCAGGTATTGTATTGAACATACATATCCGCTGCCCTTTGTGGTTCTTCGACATACCCGAAGAATTTTTCCGGTAGATTTTATCTAGCGGAAAAATTGGAATTAGGGTTTGTTTGAGAGTATGAATTTCAAAGATCCACAGATTTGGAGAAAAAGATGAAAAAAAATTTAAGTTTTATATGCACAATATCTCTTTGTATCGTTCTTTCAAGCTGCTCAAACAATGCTCCTTCCCATGAAATACCCTTGGAACAAAATTCAAGCTGCCCAATTTCCACCATAAGAACCGGCACAGAGCGTCAAGGCATTAAAACCTATGGTAACAGTTTTGAATGTACTGATACAGGCTCATATTTTATGCTTAATGACAATGGGACTTCGTGGCTGCTATATGCCGACCGAGATTCAGATACTTTTATGAAGCTGTGCGGACGCCCTGACTGTAACCACTCCGATGAAAACTGCAACGCATTTTTTAAATCTGCATCCAGCATTTGTTATTATGACGGTTTTCTCTATACATTTGATGACAATGACGATATTATCCGCATAAATTTAGATGGAACAGAAAGGGTCTCGGTGTACAATATAGAGTCATTTGCAAAAGCCGGAGGATATGACGGGAGATTTGGAATGAAAATTCTAAACGGAGTTTTTATGATCGACTTAATAAAAGTCAATGAGAATGGATTGGACACCTATAATGGATTTTTTTATAAATTAGACGGCTCTATGGACAATTTACAGCCTACTCAGAACACTTTTGATATAGAGGCAGACGGAGAGGTATTTTTTACTTCTGTCTATAACAAGGATAATAATTCCTATACATATAACATCTGGGATCCCGACAAAGGTATCGGTGATGAGTTATTCAAAGCAGAAGAACCACTTATCCGCGGATATATCGGAACAAAAGCTGAGTATCATATTGAAGACGGTGTTATAATAGAAAACTCTTATGCAGAGGGAAGGAAAGAGCTTATCGACACAGGGCTGAAAGGAAACTATCAACTTGCTTGTTTTCCCGATTGTATGGTTGTTTATGAATTTCTTTCATATGAAGATCTGATGCAAGGGTCAGCATTAGAAGAGGTGACGCTTCATTTCTACGATTGGAAGTACAATGATCTTGGCAGTGTAAAGATAAACTATGAATTCCATCAGCAGGATATCTTAAATGCGGGGATCATCTGCGGAGAAACTCCCGAGCGGATCATGCTTACCGATAATTCTGATTTTGCTCCCCGCTACTTCATAAACAAATCGGATTTTGGATCGGAAAATATAGAAATACATGTCTCTTATACACATATCCGAGCCC
>CAMWXM010000417.1 GCA_947178195.1 uncultured Ruminococcus sp. | reverse complement strand
TCCCTCCGACGTATCCGACAAGCAATATCAGTGCCATATATCCGTGGTAACTACCCGTTTCTCGCCAAATGGTTACTGTGGGTAATCCGCTTCCGAATGACTGAGCAAGCATTGGCGCAACAATCCACCATACAAGAATAAATAAAGTGAATTCAACCGTCTGCTTATCTTTTGCTATCCACGTCCATATCAATACGAAGTTTGTAATTCCGTAGCTCATCGACATCCACAAAAGAACCCAGAACATACTACCGCCCTCGATATGCCGCGAGTGCGTAGCAAGGTGGAATATTCCGTAATCGACTATCATATACAGAATTCCGCCACACAAACCGAATATAACAGTCAAGTACCGTTTTTTATAAATCAATATAGCTAAAAGCGCAACAAGAAAAACTATATCTAAATAGATATATAGGTGCGAAAACACCCTTTTAGCTATAACCTCACTTGCAAGCAAATTCATACAATTACCTCATTGCATATTATGATTTTTTATCATTTTCTTCATGAAATTATATCTGTCCTGTTGAGCATGATGAAAGCTTAACAAGGATAGCTTTAACGAATCAAAATAATCCAAATGACGCTTTGAGTTGACAAAATCTCCAAGACACAGATAGATAAAACAGAATTGCAAATGGATTTCAGCTATTTGTGGATACCCATAAAACTTACTTCCCATTTTTTCTGCCAACTCCACTACTTCCTTTACCTCGTTTTCATATTTAGAAACCGGTAGCCCCTCTCTTTCTCCACAAATGTAAGGCGGAAAGAAATATGCCTCATCTGCAATCTGCATAAGTGTCTGAAGATAATTAAAATTCAAACCTTGTGAGTGATACATATCAGCTATCTGCATCAGGGAATTTTTATATTCTACAAAATTCTGATTTTTTCTACTCTTAAACAAAGTGCACTCTTTGAGAAAAAAAGTACGCTCATAAACCATATAATCTGGAAGTATGCGGATATATTCAGTTAATTCGTCATAAGCTCTTGCGTTTAGATAATCTTCAATATTTTCACGCAGTTTCATCAGCGTAGGTGTATAAACCTGTATTTGAACAAGAACTTCAGCCAAATCTCTGATATAAACAAAACGCTCAGGCATTTGGCACTTCAATATTTCTGGATACAATTCTGCTATTTGCAAAATTACGATATTCAAATTTAAGCGAAATCTGCAAATTATTTTTGCCGTAGATATTAATATGCCTATGCGTGGTTTTAAAGGAAAATTTTTTGCGGCAACCGTTACTTCATCTACTGCGGATTTAACAATGTTTAAATCCTCAAACATTTCCCCAAATTTTAGCTTGGTATTGGCTAATGAGATTTTTCGCCATATTGTATCTGGCAAACTTTCCATCCATTTAATATGTTCTTCAAAAACTCTGTACGATTCTGCTTTATTTGTCCTTGCAAGAGCTAATATTAGATTATCCCTTGAAATTTCTATGCCATGAATATCGTTTTCTTTAATCGCATAATCCAAAGCAATTCTATAATGCTCTGTGGCGGCAATAAAATTCCCGTTCATAAGATAAATACGACCTAAATTATTGGCTACTACATTTTTTTCATCTTTAACAATATTTCCGGCAATCACAGAATTATTAAGATTCTGCATAATCTCCTGAGCTTTTGATAATTCACCCGCTTCTTCATAAATATAAGCAAGTACGCTTCGATCTGTCGGTTTAAGCTTTTTTATTTGAGAGTAGATTTCTTCTGCTGCGCCGTTAGAACCTAAGCCTTTTAATACGAACGCCCTTTTCGAAAGAATTTTATCTTTTTCCCAAGGAAATAATTTGTCTGTTGTAATACCTTTAAGACTTTCGTACGCTTTTCTATAATTCATTCCCATCACGAAGTACCCGTATTGCAATAACGAACAAGAATACCTGTCTTTGGTTGAAATTGCATACCACGGTTGTTTCAACATTGTGTCTTGATGCTCAACAAAAGAACCTTGCTTATAGCGCTTCTTGAATCTAATAGTATAAATAAACACTAACGGATTACAGCACAGTGTTACATACCATATCAAAGCAATAGCGCCGCAAATTAATGAATATGTAAGTATCGTAATCCATAGTTCAACAGAGTACACAAACAAAAGAAATATCACTGCTCCCACAATAAGTGCATAGGTTAAAACGATTGCTGTTTTTCCTCTCCCACAGGAAAATACTAATTTAATTTTCCCTCTGATTTCTGAAACTAAACATCCTATCAAAGATGATAGTAACAAAATTGCGAATCCAATTAAAAATGGTAATTCATTCCCTAACGAGTCTACAATATAACTACCCATAAGCCCTCTTGTACTTTATTTTTGATTAATCATAATAGTTTCAAACAGTATAACACTTAATATAATTCTGCTATATTCCACGATAAAAATCAAGCATTTTAATGAATAAAGCTCCGCACAACGCGGAGCTTTTCTACATAATTAAGGGTATCTGTTTCCATTAGATCTGCTAACTAAATTGCTTTTAAACTTTTAATTATGCAAAAAGAAATATATTCGTCTATATAAGTCTTAGTATACACATCCTCTTTATGAATAACATTGCTTAAATCTTGTCCGGAAATATCTTTAAATATTTTGCTCACTAATTGCAGGCTCTATTTTTTATCTTTCTTGCTGTTAAGT
>CAMWXM010000416.1 GCA_947178195.1 uncultured Ruminococcus sp. | reverse complement strand
TCATGAATCAAGCTGTTTTGCTTCAAAAGATCGTCAGTATATTTATCCTGGGATATTTTTTCAGGATTATGCCATGTTTCGCCGTCAATCTCAAACGCTATCCTATACTCACTTGTTTTAACAGCAAAATCAATAGTTCTGTGATTACCGTATATATCAACAAAGGGATGCTGTAAATAAAGAAACTGCCCCTTTTCTGTACCAAAAGTCTCACAGAAGATCTGGGCGAATTTTTCCTCAGCGCTGCTGTTACCTGCCCTGTTTGCTTTAATTACTGCCATCCTTAATCACTCCCTTCAATAATATTTTTTTCTTGAATTGTCCGTTCTTGTCAGCTTTTGCACGGCGTATCCGCTCCAATTCTTCTATGGAAACGCCCCTTGCCTCGGAAACAGCAAATATGACCTCCAGCAAATCTGCAAGCTCCTCCGCAGATTTGTCCGTCAGATATTCTTCAAGTTCTTCGTTTAATTTGCGGTCAAGATACTTTATGTAAGTTTCATTATCCATAATTTCTGTTATGCATTTATTCCCCGCATTTTCAATTATCATAGGGATATTATCTCTTACCAGCTTATCATACTTGATCATATATAACCCTCATATCTTCTGTATTCCGATGAACTGTAATAATATATTTCCCGGTGAAAAGCCTATGGAAATATAACTTGACCCTGCCCGACAATTCTAATGCCTTCAGCAGTTTTTTCCTAAAATGCTTTGGCATACTATTCCGTTGTCAATCAAATGATCGTCTATACTTTCCCATAAATAACATTATATCACAAAAAACGGCTATTTTCAAGTCCCAACCATAATTCTTTTATTATTACATTCTTAATAAAAAATGTGAAAAATATTTCAAAAATTATTAAAAAGCACTTGACAATCTTTAATTATTGTAGTATAATTAATACACAGTTAATTTTTAACAAAATTTTTGACAGAAAGGTGATACGTAATGATTAACAACAGTAATGGTTTTGTCTCTATGGAACTGCCGCCTGAAATCATGGCTCAGATGCCGCCGGGTCTGACAATGATTGAACAATACGAATGGCGCAAGAAAAAAATAGCTGAGCTTCGAGCACAACAGGAAGCGGCAGCGCAGACTCAGATTGAGAATGTTTCGGAATCTGTTTCCGATAAAAGTCCTCCGCAGGCAGAATATTCGACAGCAAAAGTCAATAAGGCCTCAACAGTTGATACTTCGGCTGATCAATCCGAAAAGACTGGCATACTGTCAGATGCCGTGCATAAGAAAAGCATATCCAAAAAGTCTAAAAAGACTAAGAAACAAGCGAAGGGTGCTGTTAAATCATCATCGGACGATTTAGATGTATGTAATGTGCGTGACATACCCAAAAATGTTATTCATACACTGAAACGTATCTTCCCTCAAGCCGGGAAAAATTCCGATTTGCTTTCAGCCGCGGCATATATTTTTACAAACGGCGACTGTGAAATATCGCCGGAAGCTATGAAGCTTGTCAGGTCTTATGAGTCAGATAATGGTATGATTGACGTTTTGGAACGATTGACGCTTATAAATCAGGTGTTACGTTCTCTTGACGAAAGAACATCAGCTATTGAGCTTTGCACCTGTTTTGATGCTTTTGATCGTCGTTTCGGTTCAAAGGAACGGCGCAGATCACCCAGAGAAAATGAATTTATGGAACCGGGCTGCCTTGATTTCCTTTACAGGCTTCGTGTTCAGTCTGAAGACCTGCGTCATATGGATGACCTCGAAAGAGGCAGAAGTATTTACGAACCGCCTGAGGATGAGAATAAAAACATAAATTAAATTAAACATATCCCGACAGTAGCATTTTGCTTTTGTCGGGATATTTCTTTGATAATAAAGCATTAATATTTTTGCTAAATATCTGAAACAAATTTTTATGCTATACTTTACCGTATTTTGCATAAAGCTATCTTGCGTTTTTGAAATTATGATCCAAAACAACATTATTTTCTGATTCAAGACCGGGTTTTAACCCGTTTTTATAATCAGATTTTGTCACACGAGCAAGCTTGAAGCAGACTGCACTGTATCACACTAAAGTGCAATATGACTGCTGATACGCTCCCCCGGCGATAAAAATAAAACGACAATCCGCACCAATATTTAAAAAATACAGCCGCTGCTATGATTCAAACAGAACTGCAAGCGGCTTTATAAATTTTACTACCAAAATATGAAATACTTCTCCTGCGGCGGCTCAATCGAAGGCTAAAAACACAATATTTTGCCTTATGTTAACATTGTTAACAGCGTGACACGGGCACTGCTTAAAAGTATACTTTCACAGCCTTCAAACCGCGCTGTATCGCAGCTCAGTATACTTTGTGAACAAACGCCACAAAAAAATCAGTCTCTCTGTTCACAGCCTGTAAACCGAAAAAATGAGAAACTATGCGGCTTTGCACGGTTGCGACGCTGCTGCTCGGCTGACGCCTCGGAGACGCAGCTAAAAACGGGGAAGAGCATAAGGGGCGGTGTCACATTGCCTATTTTGCAATGTGGTCGGCATAGCCGACGCCGCTGTCTTACACTTACGCTCCAGCCACTTTTTTGTGAGACAAAAAAGCCCTTACAAGACCCCTGCGGAGTCTTGGTTCCGAACGGTAAAATGGGTTCTGAATTACAAACTGTGTAAATGCATTTTCTAAGGAAAAAATGTCAACA
>CAMWXM010000415.1 GCA_947178195.1 uncultured Ruminococcus sp. | reverse complement strand
AGCAAAGGCAGCGGCTCAGAAAGCAGATGAAATTGTCGGCAGTGCAAAGGATATTGCAGCGTTCTGGTCGCAGGTATGCGCTGCGGCTCAGGCTGCGTTGGATAAAACTCCCGAACAACTTCCGGTGCTGAAAAAGGCCGGGGTAGTGGACGCAGGAGGTCAGGGTCTTGTAATATTATATAACGCTATGCTTGGAGTTTTCGGCGGCGGAACTATTGCCGAAAAAACTGAAAAAAAGACCGAAGGTAAAATTTTTGAAATTAAAGATGAATTTGATGATGACCAGGATATAAAATATTCCTATTGTACTGAATATATGGTTGAAAAAGCGACGGACTGTAAGGATTCGTTTATGCTCAGGGCATATCTTGAAACTATTGGCGACAGCGTTGTTGTTGTGGATGATGAAAAAATTATAAAAGTTCATGTTCATACCGACAATCCGGGACTTGCTATTGAAAAAGCATTGGAATTTGGCAGATTTGTAAACGATCCAAAACCGAAAATTGAAAATATGCGTATCCAGCATGAAATGAGAATAAAGGGTAAAAAAATAACAGATCATCAGGATTTTGCTCCGGTAAAGCCTGAAAAGAATTTTGGCTTTGTGGCTGTTGCTGCTGGAGATGGTCTGGAGGAAATGTTCAGAGACCTGGGTGCAGACTGCATTATAAAAGGCGGTCAGACTATGAATCCTTCTACAGACGATATTTTAAAGGCAGTTCATTCTACTCCCGCAAGAACCGTATTTGTGCTTCCAAACAATAAAAATATTATTATGGCGGCAGAACAAACGGTGAATCTTGCTGACAGAAATGTATGCGTACTTCCAACGAGAACTATTCCTCAAGGAATCTCCGCTTTGATGGCATTTGATGACGATAAAACCTTTGAGGATAATCGTATGGAAATGATAATGGTTCTTGAAAAGGTTTCAACGGGACAGATAACCTTTGCCGCCAGAGATTCGGATTTTGAGGGACATAATATTAAAAAGGGCGAGATTCTTGCATTTAATAACGGCAGGCTGATATTTAATGAAAAGGATATAAATAAGGCGGCGTTCAGACTTTTGAAAAAAATGATAAAAAATGACAGCTCTTTTGTTACGGTTATTTACGGCAGCGGTATCAGCGCTCAACAGGCAGAGGAATTAAAGGTTACAATTGAAAATAAATTCGGCGAAAAGACTGAGATAATGTTTATAAACGGCGGACAGCCAGTTTATTACTATATTATTTCTGTGGAATGATTCACAGTACGCATTGACACCGGAGGCGGATATATGAACGATTTGATGAAGCCGATACGCTTTTTAAAGGGCGTTGGAGAAAAAAAATCAAAATATTATGAAAAGCTTGGAATCGAAACGGTATATGACCTGCTCTATCATCTTCCAAGAAATTATACAGACTATTCCTGTCCCATTTCGCCGCCTGAAGCAGTAAACAATGAAAACGCAGTATTAAGGGGGACAATTACAAAAAAAATGCCCGGACAGTTTCTCAGAAGCGGTCTGAGTATTTTTAAGGCGATAGCTACCGACGGCGTATACGATTTTGTGATTATAATTTATAATAATATCTATGGATTCAATGCTCTTAAAGTCGGAACTGAGTATTGCTTTTACGGTAAAATTTCGGGAACGCCATTGCGACGTGAAATTAGTTCCCCGAGAATTATCAAAGCCGGAGAAGAACCTCTCCAGCCAATCTATCATCTTACCACAGGGCTTACGTCATGGGCGATACTCCAGAATATGAAGGAAGCCATAACCATATTGGATAACGAGCCTTTTGACAGTATGCCGTCCGATATTTTAATGGAAAACGACCTTATGTCACTGCCACATGCCCTTAAAAGCATACATTTTCCATCTGATCCGGAGGAGGCGATGAAAGCCAGACGAAGGCTTGCCTTTGACGAGCTGCTTGTATTGCAGCTGGGATTGCTTACACTGAAAAAAAGAAGCCGTGAAAAAACAGCGCTGATAATGAAGGATGTGGATATGACGCCGTTTCATGAAAGTCTGCCCTTTGAAATGACAGGGGCACAAAAGCGTGCGGCGGACGAAATAATAAAGGATTTGAAATCTGAATATCCTATGAACCGGCTTGTGCAGGGAGATGTGGGAAGCGGTAAAACTGCCGTTGCGGCGGCGGCTTGCTATTTTGCCTATAAAAACGACTGTCAGTCGGCAGTTATGGCTCCTACGGAAATACTTGCCGTACAGCATTATAATACATTTAGGAAATTTCTTGAACCACTCGGACTGGAGGTGGCGCTTCTCACAGGCTCTATGACTGCAAAACAAAAAAGAGCGGTCAAGGAGGATATTTTATCGGGGAAAGCGTCGGTTGCAGTGGGTACTCATGCAATAATCCAGAAGGATGTGGAATTTGCAAGGCTGGCACTGGTGGTTACTGATGAACAGCATCGCTTCGGTGTGGCTCAGAGGGCGGCTCTTGCCGACAAAGGCGAAAGTCCTCATCGGCTTATAATGTCCGCAACGCCTATCCCACGAACGCTGGCCCTTATTATTTACGGCGATCTGGATATTTCTATAATAAATGAAATGCCAAAGGGAAGACGACCAATAAAAACCTATGCCGTTACAGGAAAAATGAGATCCAGAGCCTATAATTTTTTAAAAAAGGAAATCGGGGAAGGAAGTCAGGCTTATATCGTTTGCACTATGAT
>CAMWXM010000414.1 GCA_947178195.1 uncultured Ruminococcus sp. | reverse complement strand
TTTCACACCATTATAAAGGTGAAGTTTTTTAATTGATTTCAGATTTTTCGTGATATTTTTATTCTGCTTATGTTCATTCTTCATCATCTCCCAATTCACTTAAATCAATGCTTTCATCTTCAAATTTTGATGTATCAAGCAAATAGCAAAAACAACTATTTCCATTTATACTTAGCTTTACCTTTTTACGATTTTTCTCACGGCGTTTGGTGTAATGCAAACTATCCAGTTCATCTACAACAGTTTTCGTATCTCTAAAGCCGTTCTTATGCAATATCTCAATAAATAAAGATTCTACAATGGCAACTTCTTTTTTATCTTCAATTTGCTTTATACCTGTATTGTATGGATTTCTGCTAACGTAACCCATTAAACATTCATAAGCGTTACGTGCTAAATCAGTTGTTTTCAGAATAGTTTTATGATGTTCAAGCATTAATTCTGCAATTTTTTCACTGTCGGTTTCAATACCCATTTGCTGCATTAATTCCGCAGAAAGAATAATAACGGCATACTGATTTATCAGACGTTCTGAAAGAGAGCAAGTATCTTTACCAATTATCTCTCTCATATAATCCTTGCATAGGTTATAATATTCAAATACTTCATCACCTATATCACTCATAAGATATTCAGATATAGATTTAGCCACTATTCCGTAATTTTCACAAGCCATTTTATGAATTTTTTCAGCGTGATTCTTGTTCAGCGTATAAGCAAGATTATGATATTTATGAAGTCTTATTGCTAATCCTTGATGTCTGTTACTGCTGGATTCCATAAATGCTTCCTCAGATGAAATGATAGGTATTGTTTTCCATTTTCCGCTCGAACGCATTGAACCGTTTGAATTCATTCGTTTCTTTTCCTGTTCATTAGATACAGAGTAGATAAAGGTTTCACGATTAAAGGAACTAACGCAAGTACTTTCATCAAATATTTTACATACGCCGATACCCTCCAAGGAACGCAAAACAGCATTTTCAGTACCGAAAAACGGTGAATATATTTTCTTATCGTCAATCGAACTATACATACTGGCTGCCAGTTCCTGTGCCGTAGTTTTGCCGGTTGAGCTCTTTCCAATAAGATTAATGATAAAACTTTTTACAGGTATGTTATGGAATATGCTTAGATATGCTAAGACCATTGATGATATGGATATGGAAATCACAAATTGAAGCGGTACGGAATCTTTTATGAGCTTATTTAATTCTGTTACATATTCTTTTTTGCTTTCATATGAATTTTGAACCATTAGTTTATCCTTATCGTCATTATTATATCCTGAGAAATAGTAACTATTATCTGCCAATTTTATAAATCCAACTACCACATCTGCATTTTCAATCTTCATTGCAGATATTTTTTTTAGAAAATATCTGCTTAAAATTTTGTGAGCTTCATCATCGTCATCACAAAATATATCATACTTTGCCAAGCTGTCAAGTTTATTAGGAAGAAAGCTATTACACGGCAGACGAACTTCTTTATCTCGAAAAAGCACATCTACATAAGTACAGGAGCTGCTGTCAACAACCTTTCTAAGTATTTCAAATGCACCCATTACCCAATTCAGCGTGTTAGCTTTACTTTCATTCTGTGCTAAAATAGCGTAGCAATTTTTACAGCGTATAACCTGTATGTCATCTGCATTTTCAGTGATTTCTTCAAATTCTTCATCTGAAAGCAGATACTGACCGTATACTGAAATAGATTGATTAAATATATACATAAAACTCCTTCTCCCTTTGTAATTTTTAAAACAGGTCGGACAGCAGTTTAAACCGCTGTCTGACCTGTTTCGATAGATGTTAGATCATTATTAACCCATTTATCCATATTCTGGGTTCATAATCATCTCAGGTACTTCTGCAAGATAACCAACATACAGTACAAAGGTACGACCAATTAAATTAATAACCGAGTCAACATCCTCATAAATATAATTTGCAAAGAGACGTCTGATTCCATCGATTGTATACTCCTCAGTGTATATGACATCTTTATAAATTGTGCCGCCATTCTGGGTTACGATATAGTTAATTTTGAAGAATAAAGTTATAGCATCATCACCATCACCCTTCAAACCTATCATTTCCGATAGCATATATGTCTCTCCTTCATATCTGCCGTCGTCCAATAGCATAAAGCTCAATTGATTTAAATCATTTACATTTTTTGATATTAGATTAGCATTAATTAGCTTCTTAGGTACAAACTCAATATTTTTCAGATGGCACTGTAAACTACTATCGCCATGTGTCAATTCAACTTTAAAATTAAAGTTCAGTTTTTTTTCATGTAAGAACCTCAGTACCTCACATATTTTCGAATTGATATTAATTTCACCTTTGGAATATATGGAGAGCTTTTTAATCAGAATTTCACTGTATTCATTTTCAGTTAGTATAAGCGTGAAGTCATTATACATATCAGATACCGTAATTTCATATCCATCGGTTGCTGTTTTCTCAATCCCAGAAATTTCCTTTGAATATAATTTGTAATCGTTGAGTCCATTAAACAATGCGTTCATAATTTTTACTCCTTCCTCAAGGATGTTAGTGCATCTCTTGATCGTCATTTTTTTAACTATTTTGTTTTCAAGATACTGTAGGTTCGAACCATGGCTTTATTATATCACTATATAAAAATAATGCAAAATCAATTATTGTAATTAATACAAAAATATGATATAA
>CAMWXM010000413.1 GCA_947178195.1 uncultured Ruminococcus sp. | reverse complement strand
GTGAGAAAATTTTTATATCTGTAGGTGTGTCTAATTTTCTTGGAAACAAGCCGGATATAACAACAGATAAAAAAGATCCGGTTGCTGTAAGTGTTTCTGGCAAGAAAATTAATATAGAGGTCACTCATAAAGACATTACTATAAGCAGAGTTAAGATAAAATCCACAGAAAGCTTTGAGATACATTTCTGCATTATCAACTGTAAAAGCACATGGTTTGAGGATATAACTTCGTGCTATCTTATCAGCGGTGCAAAATCTACTAAAAAGCAAAAAGCTCTTATAATTAACTGTGAGAACGATGAACTTACATTTAACCATAACGGTGTCGTGGCTGTTTTCGAACATCTTGAGTCTGATATTGTAATACATGCAGATGATAATGAGAAACTCGTTTTATCTATTGATGATAATTCATTTAATGATAACCGAGCTAACGGAACAATTGTTATCGGTGACATGGAATTGCCTGTTGTTTTCAAGGCTGGAACTGCCATAAATTCAAGTATTACAGGAATAAAAATTGTCCAGCAAAAATTGGCTGATTGTCAAAGCTTTAAATATTGGGGAAATAATAAGCTGACATTTGAATCAAACGAATATAATGCAAAAGAAGATTTTAGAGAAAATCTTGAAATAGAGGAATATATTGTAAAAAATGGTTGTCTTTGCTGTACCGTTAGTGATAATTCATTTATATCAGAACCTGTAAATGTGAGTGACTCTATTAAAACGGCATATGAGGCTTTTGTTTCCTATTTCAGATTAAATGACACTCTGCCGAGCATTGCATATTATGATGAGATGATAAAAGAGCTTGCGGTAAAATATTTGGAATCCGTTTCAGACGAACTCGGTAAAATTTCAAACGGTAAGGCGCTTACAAAAGAGCAGGCGGAAATATTCCGAATAGGTACGATAAACTATCCGTCCGATGAACAGATAGTTTATTCATCTGTTCACCCTATAAACGTGGCATATCAGCTAAGTCTGACATCTGAAGGCAGCGGCTGCGAAATCCGTGAGGATATTTTGAAAAAACTTACATCAGATAATCTTGTTCCTTACATTCATGACATCAACGGCAGACTTTACAAGGTACAGGAACAGGTTCATACACCTTTCTGGACATATTACTGTCCTGAAGACAGGACGAAATATAAGGGTACAGGAAAATTTATTGCTGACCTTGTTTGTGAAAAAATTTATGATTTTTATGAGCATTTCACATATCTTTTTGACGGTATCGGAGGAAACAGACTTATAATAAATGCCGTTAATATGGGAGATTGCCATAATCTTTTTAAAGGCATAATAAATTACTATAAGGCTCAAATAGGAAAAAATTCGTCTGATATACTTGCTATTGACATTAATGTTTATAATGAAGAACGTGTTTACAACATATTTGAAGTGTTGTCACGTAAGTCAGCGCTTAAAAAGATTCTTTCAGAAATGGGAATAAAGGAAGAAAACAAGAATTATTCTGAAAGTGAATTCATTAATCTTATTATGACAAAGGTCAATTATTACCGAAAAAATATTACAAGTACCGAGTATGATTATTGTCATCTTGCATTTATTGAAATGGATAATCATTCAGAGATAGGATTTTCAAATAAAAACGATATTCGTTCAGGAGCAATGCTTAATGGTCTGATTTCTGGAGTCACATCTATGTATTATGGCGCAAATCAATCATATCGAACTGGGTATGGCTCACAGTTTAATTTGTCCGAACAAAAAAATAATCTTCTGTTAAGCCTTGCAGAATACTATAACTCTGCTATGATCGTTTTCGGTAAATCTGACCCATATAACGATCAAAATGCGATATGTACATACATTGATGATAAAGAAACCGATGTGATCAAAAGAACATATGATTCATCCAATTGGGTAGTATTTGTTGAACCTAGGGTCGATCTTAATTTCTTCAAAAATGACGAAAAAGACGTAATGATAATCCATTACAGCGATCAGCATACTACATCAAGCGGTTATGATGCTATTACTGTTACAAGGAAAATAGAACAATATGAAAATATTTTGCGGGAATATCTTAAAGATAAAGATATTACTACAAGTGACCACAGTCATATACGCGGCATAATAGATATGTTTAATGCAATAAATGGCGACTGGATGTTAAAACTTATATCTTCAAAAGGTAATTTTAGTAAAGAAAAAATCAGCGTACAATCGGCGGTTAAGTTAGCACTTGCATTTTATAAAAGTGATAATATTATCTGGATACCTATTTCATTGGAAGAAATACTTAGGGTATCAGGTTCTGTAGGATATGCCAAAAACGAAGGATTGTTTTCGGCGAAAAATCTTGGATATGTTAAAGGCGCTACCAGCGATGATTTATTGCTTTTCGGTGTAGAAGTATCGAATGGTAAAGTATTTGTTCATTTATACCCTCTTGAGGTTAAAATCGGATATAAGAATAACAATGAGATTGATAACGCTATGGCTCAAATAAAACAGACAAGGAAAATCCTTGATGAAAATCTTGTTAATTTGAACAGCGATAATTTACAGACAAGGGTTTATCGTAATTTCTTTGCCCAGCTTGCAGTTATCAGTGCAGAAAAGCTTAACCTCTATAACGTTTGGACAGGACAGGATTGGGAACGTATAGTGAATAGTGATATTCGAGGTAGACTTCTTAATGATGATTTTACCATTACAGACTCTATGAAG
>CAMWXM010000412.1 GCA_947178195.1 uncultured Ruminococcus sp. | reverse complement strand
AGCCTGTACCCGAAGCCTCTGTTCCGGCAAGAGAGATCTGTTCTGATATATCAGCGGACGGCATAAGCAGCTCTGAAAGTGAAACGCTGTAATCTTCAAGAAAATATACCGAAAGCTTTTTGCTGATTCTCGGATTCTTTTTGATTTCTTCGGATATAGCCCAGATAAGCTTGATGATCTGTTTTGCAAGATAATATCCCGGTGCTGCCTTAGCTGCGAAAATATAAGTTTTCGGAGTGAAATCAGCGTCCGGATTCTGAAGCAGATAATCATAATCGGCTAAAATATTCATAACATTCAGGTGCTGACGTTTATATTCGTGAAGTCTTTTTACCTGTACATCGAAAATACTTTCAGTATCGATAGCATATCCGCCGTGCTTTTTAACATATTTTGCAAAACGTTCTTTATTTTCCTTTTTGATTTTAGCAAGCTCTTCAAGAACAGCCTTATCATTTTCAAATACGCAGAGCTTTTTAAGCTCACTTCCGTCGTGAAGGAACTTGTCGCCGATTTTTTCTTTAAGCAGATTTGTAAGTCCCGGATTCGACTGATAAAGCCATCTTCTGTAGGCGATACCATTTGTAACGTTTTTGAACTTTCTCGGAGTATCGGTATATTCATCGTTGAAAACACTTTGCTTGATAATTTCCGAGTGAAGCTTTGAAACGCCGTTAATGCTGTGAGAAGCCACAACGCAAAGAGTAGCCATATGGATCTGATTATCCTTGATAATGGACATTCTTGTTGTTTTGGCACTATCGCCGTTGTTTCTGTCCATAAGTCTTGCACAGTAGCGGTTGTTTATTTCAACGATTATGGAGAAGATTCTCGGAATAATTCTCTTTACAAGGTTTACATCCCATTTTTCAAGAGCCTCTGCCATAACAGTATGGTTTGTATAAGCAAATGTATTTGTAACTATATGCCATGCCTTATCCCATGAATATCCGCAGTCGTCAAGGAGAACTCTCATAAGCTCAGGGATTGCAAGAGTCGGATGCGTATCGTTAATATGGATAGCAACCTTTTCATGAAGATTATCAAGAGTACCGTAAACGGACATATGATTGTTTACTATGTCGCCCACAGAAGCAGCGCAGAGGAAGTACTGCTGACGAAGTCTTAAAGACTTACCCTCAAGGTGGTTATCGTTAGGATAAAGAACCTTTGAAATAGCATTTGCAGCAGCATTCTGACCGAGAGCCTTTTCGTAGTCTCCCTGGTTGAACATTGACATATCGAAGCTTGGAGCTTTAGCTGCCCAGAGTCTTAAAACGGATACACCATCGCTGTCGTGACCGGAAACGTACATATCGTAAGGAATAGCGTGTACTGTAGAATAGTTGACATGTGAGAGGTGGTGATACTGATTATCCCAGTATTCGTGCAACTCACCCTCAAAATGTATATCTATAGCAAGCTCAGGACGTGCGTCAAGCCATACGCTACCTCCCGGAAGCCAGTTGTCGGGAAGCTCAGTCTGCCAGCCGTCTTCAAGCTTCTGTTTGAAGATACCGTATTCATAGCAGATAGAATAACCCATAGCCGGAAAGGCTTGTGTTGCCAATGCATCAAGATAACAAGCGGCAAGGCGTCCAAGACCGCCGTTTCCAAGACCTGCGTCCGGTTCGCACTTAAAGATGTTTTCAAGCTCGATATCATAGCCTTTGAGCATTTCTTCGATATCCTGTGCGATCTCAAGGTTATAAAGACTTGTTTTCAGCGAACGGCCCATAAGGAATTCCATAGAAAGGTAATAAACCTGTTTTTTTCCGCCCGAGTGAATATTATTTATAAATTTCTGACGTTTTTTCTTTAATGTGTCAACAATTATAGCCGACAATGCCTGATATATCTGATTATCCGAAGCTTTATCCGGCGTAACGTTGAACTGAAGCTCAAGTCTTTCAATAAATTTGTCTTTAATCATTTGTACATCTGGTTTTTCTGCCATATTAAAATTCTCCTATCCCTGTAATTAAAATACAGATGGTATTTTGGCTGTTTTGAAATATAAGACACAGCTTAATAATATTTATTATACATCAAATTCCATTATTTTTCAATAGCTGTTTTATATTTTTTCCATTTTGCCGATATTCAACAATAAAATTTATTAATAAATGATATATTTTTTATAATTATTACACATGAATTCTTATAAAGAATAAAAAAGACGCTCTCATGCGAACGTCTTATTTCAGGCAATACCGCACAAGCGCTGTGCTTTATGCGGAGTGCCTTTATTATCGGTTTATGGGGCGTCAGCATCAGACCTCGTCTGATTCCACCTCGTCCTCCAGAGCGTCAAGAGCTTCCTCTTCGCTTGCCGGACCAGCAACATGAACAGCATCTGTAACAATTACGCTTTCGTCGGACTTTTCAGCAGGAATTTCATTATAATCCTCGTCACAGTCGCAGCAGTCTCCGCCGCAGCAGCTGTCGCAGTCGATATCGTCGTCGCAGTAATAGCAGTTCTCCTGTTTTTTCTTACAGTAGATAGCAGCTGCAGCTACAGCCGCAGCGCCGGCGATAAGTCCGAAAATTAAACCTTTTTTCATTTGTAGTTCCTCTTTTCTCCGCAGAAGTTAATTTTTGATTCAGCGTACCAGTGTACAAAGCTTGTGCACTGCCATACCATAAATAGAAAATAGAATAAGGTCTGCGGGCCTTTTTATCTCTTTTTAAAAAGTTATAAATACATTATACCA
>CAMWXM010000411.1 GCA_947178195.1 uncultured Ruminococcus sp. | reverse complement strand
GTCCTAACGAGTATATGATATGGACTGCCATTAAATATTGGAGAGAACGCGGATGCCGAATTTTTGATATGGTAGGCGTAAGGGATTATAAAAGAAAATTCGGGTCTCATGAAGAATCATATGCCAAAATAATTATTCCTAAATACAAAATATTATTTGTTTTAAGAAATATTGCAAAGCGCATATTCTTTTTAAGCATTAAAATAAAAGGAAAAATATTTAACAAAAAATAAGAAAGGAACAAGATGCTGCGTAAGCATCTCATAATTATCATATGGAAAAAAGAACAATGGAGCTTGAGGAGCTTCAACATACAGAGCTTGAAATTTTGAAGGTTTTTCATAATTTTTGTACAGAAAACGGTCTCAGATATTACCTTGCAGGAGGTACCCTTATAGGTGCGATTCGTCATAAAGGCTTCATTCCATGGGATGACGATATTGATATTTGTATGCCGAGACCTGATTATATGAAGTTGCTGGAGCTTGCAGAAAACGGCAAACTGGACGATTATCGCTGTGTAGACAGCAGATACATTGACCCTGAAAGTCCTACCTCTATTATACGAATATATGATAACAGAACCGAGGTAGCATTCAAAAACAATTTGGTCAAAATGAAATTTGGCTGCTGGATAGATTTGTTTCCGCTGGACGGCGTAGAATCGGGAAAGATAAAACGCTGGATGCACTTTAAGGAAATGAGGTTAGCCAATGACCTGCTTATATGCTGCACAACAAAATTCGGAGGTAAGAGAAGATCTAAAATTGTTACATTTCTGCAATATTTGCTGGTTCCGTTTTTACCGCTCATCAGACTGCCGGGGGCATACTGTTATCTTGATATGATGGACAGAATCGCCAGAAGATTTGATTATGACAGTTCTGAGTATGTCGGCGTTCTTGAGGGCAGAGGAGAGGAAAAGGAAGCTATGAGAAAATCTGATATGGAGCCTCCTGTGCTTGTTGAATTTATGGGAAATGAATTTTATGCGATGCGTAATTATGACGAATATCTGACAAATCTTTACGGGGACTATATGACTCCGCCGCCGGAATCGGAACGGGTTTCGAGACACGATATAGATATTTTCATAAAATAATGAGTATTATCACATAAAGCGAGGAAAAATTAATGACCACAGCAATAATAATTGCCGGAGGTTCTGGCAGCAGAATGGGACAGGATATTCCCAAGCAGTTTATTAATGTTTATGATAAACCTGTTCTGATATATACTCTTGAGGGCTTTCAAAGGCACTCTCAAATAGATGCTATTGAGCTGGTATGTATAGACGGCTGGCATGACATAGCTCGTGCATATGCTAAACAGTTCAATATCAATAAGCTTAAATGGATCGTATCCGGCGGAAATACCGGTCAGGAATCCATACGAAATGGAGTATATAATTTAGAGGGAAAAATTTCTGATGACGATATTGTTATTATTCATGATGGAATACGTCCGCTTGTGGACGAGACTGTGTTGTCCAATGTAATAATAAAATGCCGTCAATATGGCAACGCTGTTTCCTCAATGCCGTACAATGAGCAGATATTTGTGGCTGATGATGAAATAAGTACGGTCAAATACATACCACGTGAAAGTATTCGGCGAGTATCTACACCACAGGCGTACAAATTTGGATTGCTTGACTCAAAATATCATGAGGCTTTTGAGAAGAAGATCGGCATTTATGGCTCGTCTTACACAAACACCATGATGGTTGAACTCGGTGAAAGATTATACTTTGCGGAAGGCTCGGATAAAAATATCAAGCTGACGACTAAGGACGATCTTGAAATGTTCAAGGCCTATCTTAGTGCTGATAAGGATAATTGGCTGAAATGATTCGGGGGGATATGTATGAAATTTGACAGTGAGTACTATAGTGACTTGGAAAAAGTATCAGCCCATATCCCTGAGAAAGAAAAGATTTACGGCAGTAAAATTTATATTACAGGTGTTACAGGATTGATATGCTCTGCGGTTACAGATATACTTTTGTTTCTTAACAAAAAATATGACGCCGGGATCAATCTCCTTTTGGCTGGAAGAAGTCGCGAACGTGTCAGAGAAAGATTTCCGGATTACAAAGAAAATAATGATTATTTTTTTGTGAAATATGATGCTACAGAACTGATTAAACAGCAAATTAAAACCGACTATATAATTCACGGCGCGGGAATTTCTGATCCGGCGGGGTATGTTAGACAGCCGGTTGAAACAATGCTCACAAATATAAATGGGATAAACGAGCTACTAAAAATGGCGGCTTCAAACGGAAATAAACGTGTTCTTTATATTTCTTCAAGCGAGGTTTACGGCAGTAAAAATAATGACAAACCGTTTAAAGAAACAGATTACGGATTTGTTGACATATTGAAGCAGCGTTCCTGTTACCCGAGTGCAAAAAGGGCAGCTGAAACGCTTTGTATCGCATACAGCCGTGAACACGGTGTTGACGCCGTTATTGCAAGACCAGGACATATTTTCGGACAGATGATGACCAATACAGACAGCAAAGCGTCTGCACAGTTTGCTGCGGAGGCTGCCGTGGGCAATAATATTGTCATGAAAAGTGCCGGAACGCAGATACGGTCTTATTGCTATGGCTTGGATTGTGCCTCTGCTATACTGACAATTCTGATCGATGGAAAATGCGGAGAAGCTTACAATATATCAAATCGGGATTCTGTTGTAACAATACGGGAA
>CAMWXM010000410.1 GCA_947178195.1 uncultured Ruminococcus sp. | reverse complement strand
GTGCTGCTTACTATGCCTGCATAACAAGCAAGACAAGCGGGAACATATTCTCCGCGCTCATTCTTTTCTACCTCATATACTACAAATGTGTCTCCTGCAGCAATGCTGTCTTCAAACGATTCTTTCTTGCTGACAACAAAAACCGCTCTGCGATAGGGCTTCCCCTCGAGACTTTCTTCTGGACTATACAGCTTAAGGATATCGTCAATATCATCAAGAGTTGCGCGACGAAGGATAAATCGACCAATGCCGTTTTGCTTCTTTCTTGAAAACATTTCAGATGGTTCATCGGTTAGTGTGCCGTCTATGGATGTTACTTTTTTCAGGTAATTGTTTACGATATCTACATCTGTCAGAAAATTTCGCATTAATCCATTGTCCTTCTTATTATCAACGGAAGAGTATTCCCGATATATTTTATAGCTAACATCACGATATACCATTTCTGTAAGTGCTCTAACATTTTTGCACCAGCTTCTGTTTTTGCTAAGGTAATCATTCTGAACTCGTTCGTCATTTACCAACTTAAATAACTCTCCATAGCAGGAAAAAGAGATGATTTTTTGTGTTTCAGGAGATTCGTTTGCGATTTCAAGGTAAAGCTTGCTAAAGCAATAAAGCCTCTTTTCAATTTCATCAAGCCCCTCAAGCTCCGGTGGCAACGGCTGTTCCATTATAACATCGATAATTTCAAGTTTACTCAAATCTTCTGTCGGATCAAGGGTAAAATTTTCCGGTAACGGTTTTCCAAGATTTGTAAGCAAAACGCTGCATTGAGTTTAAATAATGCGATAGCAAGTATATGAAGGTAATAATTCGCTTTTTCGGGACGCTCAACTGCCGAATTATAATTCATAGGTGCTTTTTGCAAAAAATCCACCAACAAAGTTGATGTGGGAAATTTCTTTATCCGTTCATCAGCCACAAGTTCATTTAGGAGATTATAAATCTCCATATACACAAGTTCGGATTTATTAAATCCTGATACAAGTTGAAACATTCGCAATGTATAGTTATACCATTTGAGAGCGTGAACCTGTTCAAGTGCTGCGTTATAGCTGTCAGCAAGGTTTTGTACATTATCTTCAGCAAATATAATCTCCAAAAGTTTGCTTTCAGCGGAATTTATTTGACCCTTTTTCGGAATAAGCCAATGCCGTAATCCATTATTGTCAATATCGTCCCATAAAACTGACTCATCTACAATAGTAAGCAAAACTGCGTCATATTGAGATACCGATTTCGTTATATTTCTTCTTGAGTTAAGGACATTCATAATCAATGCTATGTATTCATCGTAATTGACAGGTTGGTATCCTATTTGTCGAAAAGCATTAGTTAACTTCTCAGGATCATAATTTTCGTTGTCTTCAAACCTGACTTGTCTCCTGTCAACAACATATTTAAACGCATAATAATAAAAATCCTCAAACTCTCGTGCAAGGAAACGTTCAGATTCTTCCCTTAAAAAATTTTCATCTTCTAAATTGTTGTAGAATATTGCGAGTAATCTGCGGACTTCTGCTACTACAGATTTCTTGTCACGTTTAAAAGTGAGTTTATAAATGTTGTCAAAGTTTGAATTCTCGAAACTCTCACTATATCCAAGCGTACCTCTAATGCGCCTTGATATTCCAGCTCTATCAGATGAGAAGCAAATTTTGTTGAACAACCACTCATTGTTGGTTTCCCCTATTGAAACTTTCAGCGACTTAAAAATTGTTCCAAACATACAAATATCCTCCTATAATTCTAAGAAATAATTTCAAATCCATTCTCAAATACATCACTTTAATGTGGCACCACATAACTTAGATGATTTGCAAAAAATATTGCGTTCATCAAGCGATTGCTTTACCACTTTAATTCGTTCTGTAACAGAGTCGTTTTTAGGCATAAGCATTGTCCTAAGAATATCCTTTATATTCTTGCACACTTTTCTCAATGTATATTTTAATATCGTTTATGGTATTCAGATACTTTATATCACTATCTGGAATTTCAATGCCAAATCGGAAACCAATTTTGGTTTCTTCATTCATTTCATTGGTGCCTATCCCGGAATACTCTGAAAGGATTTCCTTAATCTTGTCTATCATTGTTGACCTCCATAACATTATGCCACAGTATTTTCTTGGTAAAATTTTTCTCAAACTCCAGTGTTCACAGCTTGACCTTGTTGATTTGCTTACATAACGGCTGATCTAGGTTAGCCGTTTTAACCAGTTTATTAAAATGCTCTTGGTCGCCCATGTACTCCTCGCTCGGGAAAATCTCGGCGGTTATTATGCCGCTGTCAGAATATACCACAACCTCTCGAATCTCGTCAAACGGGAGTAATCTGTTTTCTATTTCCTCGGGCGATACGTTCTCACCGTTGCTGAGGATAATAAGATTTTTCTTTCTGCCTGTCAGAAATAAAAATCCGTCCTCTATGCTTTCTGCTTATAAGTAAAACGAAAAGCAATAACAACTTTTTCATTAGCAATCACATCCACTCTTAGAACTTTTATATTTTCTAATGGCATATTAAATTGCCTAAAAATTATCTTCTGTTAGTAAGAATTGTGCAAATTGCAGATTTGCGAACAAACACTAATATTTGTAATTCGTTTTCCAAATAACGAAACAGGGATAATGTACAATTATCTAATGTTTGTACTTATAATAAGTATACCATATATTTACTATGAAATCAACCAATTTTCCAATTGGAAA
>CAMWXM010000409.1 GCA_947178195.1 uncultured Ruminococcus sp. | reverse complement strand
GCGGCAAACTATATAAGCTATAGTTCCCAGAATTTTTTACACTACATCTAAAAATCTGAAAAAATTGGATTTTGTATAAAATTTATTGTAAATTTATTAACACTACAAATTTTCATACATTTTTCAGAAATCCGCTTAAATGCTGGATTCTCTATGAGCAGTGTAAATGTAGTGTTAATTTTTCCGGGAATTATAGACAAGCTATCTAAAAAGTTGTTGTGACATACTACTTTCCTTCATTATGAAGTTGCTTAATAAAGGAAAGATATGAGGTACTTGGAAGGGGGACATATCAATGTCATTAAAATCAACATTTTTAAAAGCTGCTATAAATATTTCTATTGCACTGATCTTTCCAGAAGCAGTAATATTTCAGGGATTGTCAAGTGCTTCATTGGATTTTTTGGCAGATTGTTATGAGGATAAAAAAGAAAAGAAATCTAATGATATTGCTTATAAACTTTCGAAATTATATGAAAAATATTTTTCGGAGGCATATTTAGAGGGAAATGGTATTAATCATAAAAATTCGGAATATTATAAAAGTCAAATTTTGGATATTCTTGAGTATTCAAAAACGAGCGTTTCACTTTTGGCCGAATGCAATAATGACGTGACGAATTTATGTGATTATATGATTTCGATATATAGAGATAATTGTTTGCATGGTATACTGGAAGATGAGGCTGATATTCGCAAGATATGTATATTAATTCTTACGGAGATGATTGAACTTATTTGTTCTGAGCCACGTTTTCTTTTAGATGGAATATTGGCATTATACCCTCGTGTGAGTCAAAATGAAAAGGAAATAAATGAATTAAAACGATGCGTGGAGTCATTACAGCAGAAAATACTTCAAGAAAAAACATTATTTCCTAAGTATATAACTAATCCTCCATATGCTTTGGTACACCATTTTATAGGACGAAAGAAAAATGTTGAAGAAGTTTTTGAAGCCCTTATAAATGACCATACCGTTTTAATGTATGGCATTGGTGGAATTGGAAAGACTGAGATTGCAAAGCAGGTAGTAAATTTAGTTTTGAATGAGCCTTGCGATAAACATGATATTGAGCAGATTGCCTGGATAGATTATGACAATAAAGATATTCAGACATGTATTGCAAGATGTATTCTCGCAACTAGCCATATTGCAGATAAAAATGAAGCTTGGATGCATGCATTAAGAATAATTTTAGATGCAGGAAAACGATTACTTTTGGTCATTGATAATATCGAGCGGCTTGATGATGAAAATTTGTTGAGACTTACGCAATTACCATGTAAAATTTTACTTACAAGCCGTGTAAGAGAATTAGCTAATTTTTCTATACTTGAAGTGGAACATTTATCAAAAGCAGATTGCATCATACTTTTTCAAAAGTATTATACAAGTCAGCCCGATGCTCGGAGAACAATAGAAGAAATTGTTGACTTAGCAGATTATCATACAGTGACAGTAGAATTGTTGGCGAAAATAGCTAATTTAGAAGAATGCTCCTTAATAAAATTCCTAGAAAGATTAAAGTTGTTAGGTTTTAAACTGAGCGAGGAAGAAGTAACAGCAAATCATGAAAAACTTCATAGAGAAGAAAAGATTATACAGCAG
Source organism: uncultured Ruminococcus sp. (assembly GCA_947178195.1). Taxonomy (GTDB): domain Bacteria; phylum Bacillota; class Clostridia; order Oscillospirales; family Ruminococcaceae; genus Porcipelethomonas. The sequence goes on along the minus strand of CAMWXM010000409.1, from coordinate 1,119 downwards.
CTTGCAAAATTATTTTCTATTGTACATCTTACAAAAGAGGAAGCTTCTTTGATAGTACCTGTATCGGTTATTCCATCCATGGCTTTCTCATTCACAAATGCAAAAGAATGGTTTGGCCAGAAAAATCACAAGAACCTAGAGCGTTTAGTAAATACGGGATGGTTGCAGGATGTTTCTAAAGACGGAGTAAAATATTATATGATTCATTCTGTTATTGCCTCAGCTATCCGTTTTCAGTATCAAGCGGTATTATACGAAAAATGTAGGGATTTTATGGTGATACTTACAAAAGAAATGCAGTATCCAGATGATGAACACGGAGCAAGTAAAAAATACCTTATACAATTTTGTTGGTCAATCAATGATTTGCTTGGAGACCATATGGAAGAAGAGATGGATGCAGATTTTCTTTTGTACCTGTCCAGAATTTATTGTGATATTGCTAATTTTGAGCAGGCGTTTCAGATACTTCGGCGTTGTGTTCGTATCTATGAAAGAAGTGACGAGTGTATTACAAAGCTTATTAGCAGTTATAATCAAATAGGTATTGTGTATAAAGGACAAGATAAAAATAAATATGCATTAACGCAGTATGCTAAAGCGTTCAAATTGGCAAATAAATATCCTATAGAAGGTGCTCTTTGGGTTACTTTACTTACCGATGCTGCTTTAGTATTTCTTAAAACAGATGGGGAACTGTTTGGAGGATTTGCGGATTGCTATTTTAGAGAAGCTTACAATATTGCTCTTCAAGTATATGGAAATGGCCATTCAGAAACTCGAAAAATTAAGACCTTGTGGAATCATTGTATTGCATCTTATGATCCAATATCTGCAAATCAAAATTTTCTTGATATTATTCAAGAAGAAGAACTAATATATTCAGAAAATAGTATGCAACTAGCTGAGACATATGCATCATATGCTATATTTCTTTACGAAATGGGAAAATATTCACAGGCTTTAGTTTATATTAATAAAGCCTATAATATTAAAAATGTTGTTTTAGGAGAAGAACATCCAGAAACAATGGATTTACGAAATTATCGAGGTTTAATTTTTGAATATATGGGAAACCGCAATGAAGCCAGAGAAGAATTCGAAGCTTGTTTGGAAATC
>CAMWXM010000408.1 GCA_947178195.1 uncultured Ruminococcus sp. | reverse complement strand
TTCTAATGGTATAGGTCGATATTTGTTACCTTCTTTCTTACAATATACGCGGCTATCATTATCATTATTTGATCCGAGAATATACCTGTTAAAATCAGAAAAACCACATAAAGTATAATACAATCTTTCAGAGCCGTCAGATGAGCCAAAAAAAGTTTTGTTATCATCTAATTGCGATGAGATTAAAGAATATGGATCCTCTGTCTTAAAGGGGATTGATATTTTTCCCCAGAAGGTATTTCCCCCATTTAGATAATCGGCATATTGCAGAATCAACATTGTCCACTGTCTCACCAAAATATCTAAAGGTGCATGTCCATCTGCATAAAACTTTTTCAACAATAATTCTGCAATATCAGCAGATTCTCTGGCATTTCTCTGTCTCATTAAATGATCATAAATTGCACACACTATCATTTCTACTACATACGAATCATTGCATTCTGCAAATAGCTCAATAGCAGTCTGAACAGATTGTGGATATTTGTCAAATAATGCGACCAAATGCCTTAATAATCGTCCCCTTACAAATGGATGAGTTGATGTACACATCCAACCCAAGAGTATCAAGTATTTTAGATAATCATTTTCAGAGATTTCAATTTTTATAAAATTATCCACATTGCTTAAAAGGAATGAATCATAGATGTCATTCACTACGGTCGTCCACTTTTGATCTCTATCCGCTAATGTTTCAGTAATTAATACGTTGTGAGCCATGATAAATACATCTTCCGGCAATATAGTTAGCAAATCTCGTAAAATGCCCAATGAGAAAACCTGATGTTTTATCATCCACTGGAAGACAAGACTATTATTGCTTGTTTGAAAATGTAGACTATTCAACAAGATATTTAACAGATTTCGGTGCGAAAGAAGATCCCTATCCAACAAATTCGACATAAGCGACCATTCGGATAGCAAAGCTGTAATAAATCGTCTGTAATACAGATGTTGTTTACATTCCGATTTTTCTATTATAAAATCTACTTTCGCATCATCTTTCATTTTACTTCTGGAGAAAGCATCAGCCATCAAGAAATCGCCAATCTTTTGGAACCCAAACATCAATTTTTCGCCATCAATGCCATTTTCCAGCAAGAGATTCTCTTTAATAGCCCAATACAGCAGACTATTGCTCCATGTCCTATTTCGGCATATTTGGTCTGCATATCGTCTAGCTTTTTCTCTTGGTACATCTTGACACGAATTATAGAACAGAGAATACATGGCTATTTTATCCAATAACTTTCCTGTTACATTCCGGTGAGGATCTTCATCTACTCCAGCTGAAACTGTAATATTTCTATACCCAATGTACTTTCTATAAAGTTCAATATAAGAAAACTCCCTTTTTATAAAGCCAAAATCTTGGCTCACAACCAGACAGAAGATATTTAGAAAGAGGGGATTTGCAAATTCTCGCAAGAAACGATTGCAAATCGTTTTATCATCATCCTGTATTTCGTAATAAGCAAAGTATTTACTGACCGCATCATAGACTCGTGGACCATATCCCTTCAATGATGCTTGTTTCCAGTTTTTCAAAAAATTCGATGGTTCAAAGTCGCCCTTTCTGTATGTAACGATTACGCGTATGTTATTTAATCCGCTTATTATTGAATCCAAACTCTTTAACGCTGTATTCCAAAATACATTTGTTGCCCCCTCGTTAATAGCATCAACGATAAACAGCGCGTTTGAATTTTGCTGTTGCATTGCTTCATCCAAATCGGTCAATGACTTGTTTGACAAGTTTGACATTTTTAAGAACTGCAATTCAAAATCTTCTTGTTGATCGAACTTGCTTCCAAACAACAGATATACGTTCATCCGTTGAGATAGACGTTGAGCTATTGCACACATATAATGTGTTTTGCCCATACCGGCCTCGGCATTTATCAATAGAACTTTATTATGACAATAGGGCATTAGTTCAATAGCACTTTTTAATTGCGGTAAATCTTCCTGAAATACTTTTATAACATCAGGCTTATCACCTTCATAATTAGTATGTAAGTCCTCCAGATAGTGACAAAGACTTTCATAATCTCCAATTTTATATTTAGGCAAGTTTTTCGATATGTAGTTAACCGACAACACTGCACTTTCTATTTTGGACAATCGTTCATATAACTCATTCTGTACTTCCTTTACAGCAAAAAGATCAATTCTATCATCCAGCTCATTATTTGAGATGTGCAAGTCTTCATTATATCTCAAAGCCGCATATCCAATTGCTTTTTTCACCTGTCGTTGGCTTGTTCCTCTACCTAAGGGGGAGAAATCCTCACTCTGCCAGTCCTCTGATACAGTCACTCCATGTTGCTCAAGTCGATCTTTAATACTTCGAATAGAACGATACCCCAAGCCGTTTGACAATTGTTGTAATGTGATACCAATAACGGAACCTTTCTCGTTTAATACTGGCGATCCCGAGAATCCTTTGTAAGAACTCAGCGCGAGCGAGTCGGTTCTGACTAAGGCTGTATCATAGGTATTTCTAGTCGTGTCAATCCTATCACGCACATCTATAAAGATCAAATCTCTACCTTGCCCTAATTCTTTAGGATAGCCAACGATACTTAAATCCCTATCCTCATTGAACACATCCACTAAAAGAGATAACTTCTGACAATGCAAATCACCATTAATCCTCAACAAGATGACATCAATCGGTTCTTCATCATTCCCAAGTTTTTCAATCTGACAAGTTACATAAGAATCCCCTACAAG
>CAMWXM010000407.1 GCA_947178195.1 uncultured Ruminococcus sp. | reverse complement strand
CATTGAAACACTGCAACAGCACAATGTACCGGTTACTTACAATACACTCACCGAAGCTATCCGCAATCGTGACAATACAGGCTATTGTCCGATTGAAGCAGCAGTATCTGGAATCACTTCACCGGATAAAGCATTGATTGCAATTCGAAACCTGTTAAAGGAGATGAAAAAATCATGAATTACAGACGACTTGGTAAAACAGAACTTATGGTCAGTGAAATTGGTCTGGGTGCTGAATGGCTTGAACGACATACTCCCGAGGAGTGTATTGAACTTGTGAAATACTGTGAGGAAAAGGGAATCAATATTCTTGATTGCTGGATGAGTGAGCCAAATGTACGTTCAAATCTTGGAACGGCACTGAAAGGCAGACGTGACAAATGGTTTATTCAGGGGCATATCGGTTCTACATGGCAGGACGGTCAGTATGTCAGAAGTCGTGAGATTTCGGAAGTAAAAAAGGCTTTTGAGGATTTGCTGAATCGTCTCGGCACAGATTACATTGACCTTGGAATGATTCACTATGTGGACGAGGCGAAGGACTGGAATGAGATTCTGAACAGCAAATATCTTGATTATGTCTATGACCTCAAAAAATCCGGTATCATAAAACATATCGGCATTAGTACGCATAATCCTGTTATTGCGAAAAAAGCCGTGGAAAGCGGTATTATTGAAATGATGCTGTTTTCAGTCAATCCGGCATTTGATATACTTCCGCCAACAGAAGATGTTGACGAATATTTTGCAGAAGAATTTGATGCTGATTTAGGAGGAATTGCTCCCGAACGTGCGGAGCTGTACCGCCTGTGTGAACAGCATGATGTTGGTATTACTGTTATGAAAGGCTTTTCAGGTGGCAGGCTATTTGATGAAAAACGTTCGCCGTTCGGTACTGCATTAACACCTGTACAATGTCTGCATTATTGCTTGACACGTCCGGCGGTAGCCTCTGTTATGGTTGGGTTTGATTCAACGGATCAGGTTGACGAATCTTTGCGTTATGAAACGGCTTCCGAATCAGAAAAAGACTATGCTTCCGTTCTGGCAAACGCTCCACGTCATGCTTACAGCGGACAGTGTACATACTGCGGTCATTGCAAACCGTGTCCGGTAAATATTGATATTGCTATGGTAAATAAGTTTTATGACCTCGCTATTATGCGATCGGAAGTTCCTGAGTCTGTGCGTTCGCATTATGATTTACTGGAACATCATGCCGATGAATGTATCAGCTGTAAAGGCTGTGAGTCAAGATGTCTGTTTGGCGTGAAAATTTCAGACAGAATGATAAAAACAGCAGAATTGTTCGGATAGTATTTAAGAGCCTGTTTAGTATCTTTTTTATACGTCTTTTCGGCAAATTTTGCCGATGACTGTGTTAAAAATCCTTGTAAGGCGACAGTCTGACTGCGGATTTTTGCCTTGTCCTCAGCAAAATTATGCTCGAAAATCTGCACATAAAAAGATAGCTTGGTGTCTATGGAATTTGTGCAGGACTGCTCAGAATGTATGGAAAATAAGATCTTGCAGACAAAGATCAAGGATCGGGAAATGGAGATCGCAATATTAAAAAAACTCAGGGAATTGAGAGGGGGGCGGTCGGTGAACGAAGTTCGGCAAGGAGATCAATACCTGGCGATAATATATTTAAATGAGACAGAGAAATATCCGATCATAAAACTGTGCAATGCTATTCATGTTGCTCGTTCAACATATTACAAATGGCTTAGAAGAACACCGAGCCGGAGACAGCAGATCAACGAACAGGTCGTGAAATGGATAAAACAGAATTATGAGGAAACAAACGGAATATTGGGCTATAGGTAAATGACCATCACGATCAACCGTGAGCATGAAGTGCATTACAACAAAAAGCGTATTTACAGATTAATGCAGATACTTCACTTGAAATCCGTAACACGTGTCAAGAAGAAAAAATACATACCGTCAACGCCGGAAATTACCGCAGAAAATGTGCTGAACAGAGATTTCCACGCGGACGCACCAAACGAGAAGTGGCTGACGGATGTGACCGAATTCAAATATTACGACGGTTCTGTTGTTAAAAAGCTGTATCTTAGTGCAATACTTGATCTTTATGACCGGCGTATTGTTGCCTATAAGATCGGGGAAAGCAATAATAACGAGCTTGTATTTTCTACATTTGATGAGGCTGTTGATTTGAACCCCGATGCGCATCCGTTGTTCCATAGTGATCGAGGATTTCAGTACACCAACAAAGCGTTTCGTCAAAAACTCGTTAATGCAGGTATGATGCAGAGTATGTCCAGGGCAGGCAGATGTATTGATAACGGACCAATGGAGGGCTATTGGGGCATTCTCAAATCGGAGATCTATTACCTCAGAAAATTCACTTCCAAAATCGAATTAACTGAAGCAATTGAAGTATATATAGCCTACTACAACACCAAGCGCTATCAATTCAGACTGCACTGCATGACGCCAATGGAGTACCATAAAGCATACGCAGCATAGCTCTGTTGGGAAATTTTCGCCGCGGTATCCCTTCTCCGTTCGTCGCTTCGCTTCTCACTGCGAAGGGATACCGCGTTTCATCAGTAAGAATACAGCAGCCTGCACAATTTGCACAGACTGCTTTTGGATATTTCGGAGATTTTTTTGTTTTTTGTGCTGTCTACTTGACAGGGGGCGGGTCACGGAGCTGTTGACAAAGTCAAAATTTGCTCGACATTAACGCATAAAAATGGTATA
>CAMWXM010000406.1 GCA_947178195.1 uncultured Ruminococcus sp. | reverse complement strand
GTTGAAGATAATAAAATATTGCTTTATAATTACGATTCTTTTTTTGATTCACTGCTACCAATAGGTGAAATTTATACTTCCGAGAACAACATTATATTTGTAAATAAAGGGATTATTGAAGCTGGTGACCTTTTTTATGAATTTACAAGTGATTTGGAGTTGACCGATTTCGTAGTGGCTGCTGTAAACAAATTTGGAGAGTTTTATGATTGATTACATAAATAATTTAATAAAATATATCAGTAGCTCTGTAGCAAACAAGCCAAGCAATATATACATCATAAGTGGCGATGAGGGAACAGGAAAAACAACTGTTGCCCAAAAATTGGGAGGATTATATGACGAGTATTTAACGCTTAGTTGTAACGATGAGTTTCAACTTCTCACGCTCATTCAAAACAATAGTGAAAGATATAACGGAACTACACAGCTTTTCATTCCATTAATAAGAAAAATAAAGAGAAAAAATATACATAATTTGATTATTGACACGGATAAAAATGTAAGCGAAGATTTTTTGGAGTTTATAATAAAATTTTTTGGCATTATAAACCAACAAGGATATGAGCTAAATCTTATTGTTTTCTTAGATACCGTTTCTTTAAACATTTATTATGGAGTTTTTAATATTTATCCAAAATGTATTTATCTTAGTCCATTTAAAAAATGGCAAACGGAAGATTTCATTCAATTGTGGTGCGAAATATATAACAACAAATCATCAGATGTTGCTTTGCTGTCTTTAATTTCCGAATACAGCATGGGTAATGCAGGTGTTTTTTTGCGGCATTTAAACACCTTAAAATACAACAGGTGTCTCGTGTATTCAAACAACACTTGGAGTTTTGAAAACATAGAAATCGTGGAAAAAATTTTAAAAGAAGAATATTCACAATTAGTAGCCGAAAAATATGCTTCCCTCCCTTGCAATTTGCAATTGATCATCCAAAAGACGTCATCAATAGGTAACATGTTTAAGTCAAGCATTTTAAGGGAGGCTTTTAACGAAAAAAATGCTACAATGTTATTGGAACGTATAGAAAAGCTTACTATGTTACTTTACTACACTGACCAATCAAAAGAGAATGGAAAATTTGATTCAGAAGAGACTCATCGCCATATTGAAGAGTTAATAGCACCTGAATTGTTGGAATCATGGTGCGAGGCTATTGGACAGTATTATGAAAATAAATTAAAATTGCCGAAAAAACGTTCTCTTGCTGACAAACTGAATATAAAAGAAAAGTGTGTTTTTTATTATAAAAAATCGCACAATGAAGAAAAGATGGTGTTTCATTATATTTCACTGATAACTTTGCAGTGCAGATTTTGTCGGTATAAAGCGGCGATAAGTGCGGCAGAAAACCTTTTGGCTTTAACAATTCAAAATAGTCGCTATGCTAATGTTGAGAAAGATTGTTACTATATGTTAGCTGTCATTTACAGATTACTAGCAAATTATCCTAAAGCAATTGAACATTTAAAAAAATATATTGCCGCATCGGAAAATACGCCTTTAGAGATAAAGGTGCTAAATGCCAAGTTACTGTATGATAATGGGGATACCACAAAGGCATATTTAGAACTAATGGAATTATACAAAATAAAACAACAAATCAACGATCCAACTATATTAGTGGATATTATAAGCACGATTTCCTCAATTGAGGAAACGTTGGGACATAAAGAATACATTTTTCATTTTAACGAAGCGCTTGCCTCAGCTGCGGATAACGAACTTGAATTAGAATACTATCGACTTCTCCGAAAAGCAAATATGGCTCATTCGGGTGAAAACGGGATAAGGCTGATGATTGAGGCCAAAAAATATTTTGGTGATAAAAATCTTTCCGAATATATTATGGTTTTACATAATATCGCTACTGAGGCTTTGTTTTATGAAAACACCTTCAAATATTCTCTTGCAAACCTTAACAAAGCATATGAAACCGCTGTTGAAACCGGCTTTTCTCAACTATGTTATATTAATAATTCGTATGCCATACATTTAATTTTAGAGGGTAGGTATAGCGAAGCTTTGAATATTCTTGAGGATATTTTAAGATATCCTCAAGAAAACTTTACAAAACTTGCTGTTTGGCTCAACGAGGTCACTTGCTTACGGTTAATTGGAAGGTATGAGGAAGCGACCAATCTTCTAAAAAGAGCAAAGCAAACAAACAGCGAAAGTCAAAATCATTTTCCTTTTTTTTCGGCGCAAATATCATTACAAGAAGCTTATATGTGTATACAGATGAATAAAGCAGAGCATGCAATGGAAAAAATTATTCATTATATAAACAAAAAGTATGACGACAGATCGGTCAATATCATATCTGCCAAACTCGTATTAAAATCATTGTGTAATCGTTTTAATTTAAAACTCTTGAAGATATTAAGAAATTTTGCTGATGACTGCGATGAAATTTCAAAGAAAATGGCAGATAATTATTTAGTTCTTTGCGATTTGATGTTTTGGGAATAATGACGTCTCATAGATATTTTTGAAGATATCAGTACATATAGTAATAATATGATACTAATCCCTCCTAATAAAAAAGTTATTAATAGATCAATTATATTATCGTATGTAGCAGTTGATGTTATTTTAGTCAAAAATGTTGAAAAACACGAGGTCAATATAATGTATAACAAAATATTTTTTTTAACATTTTCATATAATCTATAAAATGTGTTCTTTCTAATTTTTCTTAATTCACTATTAAGTTTTTTTATATTTATATCCTCGTGAAGCATAGTATTTATAC
>CAMWXM010000405.1 GCA_947178195.1 uncultured Ruminococcus sp. | reverse complement strand
TTGGTATACTTTGACGCTGAATTATGAATATCGTAGAGATCCTGAAGATGGACCTAATGAAAAATGTTGGAAAATATTAAAATTGAAATTTGCAAGGTTATTAACGTGTTTTTCCTTGATTGCTTGTCTGTTTGAAAAGGAGATTGATAAGGATAAAGCAAAAAAATATATAAATTTAACGCCGCTTGAAAGATTAGATTTATTAGCTAAAAAGGATGCAGAAATTGCTTGTACAGTAGAACAAATAAAAAGCAAGTATACTTATTATATGCAATTAAAGAATGAAGAACCCAGCAGATGGGATGATAAGAAAAATCAAGATGAAGCTTACGAAAAGGGAGATGAGTTTCATAAATTAATAATGAAACTTATGAAACAAGTATCTGAATTAAACCCTAAATTGCGAGAAAAGATGGATATTTATTGAATTAGGTGAATAATGGATTATTACGCATTGTTTCTTAAAGGGGACGAATATATAACAAATTGCATATCGCTGATAAAATATATTAATATGCCGAAAAGTAAGTCTTTTCCGCATGTTACTTTTCGTTTGCTGAAAGACTCATCTGCAGAGGTGGATAATTTCTACAATAGTTTCGAAGCTCACTATATAAATATTCTGAAACCTAGCGATTTTAATATTGAAAACAATTCTCCTCCTTACATTATAAACTTGAGATGTCAGTCTCACGAATTTGAGATTATACAGTATAAACCTGACTTTCCTCAAAGCTTTTTGCATATCACTCTTTATGAAGGAACAGACTTGGAATATGCAAAAGATTTATTAGCCGTTTTAAATGAAATAAAATGGAATATTAGGGTAAAGTTTGACTCATCTGCGAAATTAACCAGAAATATAGTTGGTCAAAATGTTGAAAATGGAGTGTTTCAAAAATGTATACCGGTAATTTATAAAAAAATCTTAGGCGAGGAGTATGATGAGATTAAGTTTAATTCTTTTACCAATAAGGAAAAGATAGACCTCGTAAGGAAAATATTGAAATTACTTGAAAACTATTGCAGTAAGCATCGGCTGTTCTTTGACAAAACAGAAGAGACTCAAATTCTTAAAGGTAAAAAAAGCGAATCGGAAAATAGTAATATTCAATCGAATATTTTTAATGGCTTTGAAAATAGTGATAAAGATATTCAGATGCCAACCAAAGTTCATATAACTCCTCCGGAATTGGCGTTTGATATGGCTTCTAGTGCTGTGAATCAACTAGATAAATCAAATAGAAAAATTGATTTCGGTGACCCGGCAATCGGTACCGGGATGCTTTTTCTTGCTTTAAAAAAGGCAATTGAAAGTAATAAAACAGTTAATTATTCATTGAATTCAGCGATAGGTATTGATATTAACGATGAAATGCTGAAAACGGCTCGTGAACGTTGCGGTAATGAAATTCTTCAATTGGTTTTGAGTGATGCTCTTTTTGAAATTTCTAATAGAGAAAGCAGAAACTTAATTCTATGTAATCCACCGTACGATAGGCGTGAACAAATACCTGCATCATATAAAGAACAGATATATAAACTAGCCTATGATAATACAAACATTAAAGTCCCTTCAGATGCCGGACTCTATGTTTACCATATTTTAATAATGGACAAATGGCTTAAAGAAGGCGGAATTGCGGCTTGGCTCATTCCTCCGGCGTTTTTACAAAGTAGATATGGTTTGTGCCTTCGTAATTTTTTGCTGAATAATGTCCAACTGTTGCAGCTTCATATATATTCAAAGGAAATGTTTGAAAAAGTCAGTGTTAAATCCTGTTTAGTTGTTTATAAAAAATGTTCAAAAAAGGAAGATTACAATGTAAGCATTTCTTATGGGATTTCAACTAAGAATGTTGACTGGCAAGTAATACTTTCTAAAAGTCAATTGAATAGTAAAATTGATAATTGGAATTATAAAAAGTTTTTCTCGGATTCCTATAGTGAATACAATATTAATTGTGCGTTATTTAAAGATCTTTTTGATATTAAAAGAGGAATTGCGACAGGAGCAAATAGTTTTTTTGTAATGTCGTTAGATAGAGCAAAGGAATTAAAAATCCCTAAAAGTGATTTAAAGCCGATTTTGCCTAAGGCACGGTTCTTAGACGATATTATTATTAATGCTGACGAATATGGATATCCTCAAATTCCAAATAAACTTGTTGTTATAGACTCAAACCGTGATATAGAGAATATAAGAAGCAAATATCCCGAATATTTTGACTATTTAGAATCGGCTAAATTTACGCCGTCAAGTAAACCAATAATAAAAGCGACGCTAGTTCAGCAGAGAATGCCGTTATGGTATAAACAAGAAAATAGATTGCCTGCTCCTTTTTTATTAACTTATATGGGCAGAGGGAAAAATAAACCTAATCTTCCGCCCCTATACTTTATTTTAAATAAATCCAAAGCAATAGCTTTGAATACTTATATAATGCTCTATCCGAAACCATGGTTACAAGAACTACTTGATGGTGATAATAATTTATATGAGCTACTTCTTGATTCATTGAATAAAACTGCAAGAGAAGTGCTTGTAAAAGAAAGTCGAGAATACTCTGGTAAGTTGCATAAGTTTGAACCGGGAGAATTAACGAAGCAAAGAATAATGTATCTGCCTCAAGTAATAATTGATGCGTGGCAAAAGACAATTTTGATATAAAGTATAATTTCGGCATAATTTCGATGATACTTGGCGAAATAAAAAAGTATATTCGCGATGGTTTTTTCGAGTTTTGCGCCTTGAAAAGACTGCTTTAAAG
>CAMWXM010000404.1 GCA_947178195.1 uncultured Ruminococcus sp. | reverse complement strand
CTTTATAGTTATTGAAAATAACGATCAAAAATACTATTTTTATGATGCAGAGTCAGAATCAAAATATAATAAACTTGTATGGATAGAAAACGAATATTATTATGTTATTTCTGCACAACTTGATAAGGATGTTATTATAGAAATCGCTGAAAGTGTAAAATAGCTATGATAATTAATTTTTGTTTAAATTAGGTAAAGCAGGAAAAGGAGGAAATTAATTTGAAAAAAATTATTAAATTTTTACCTGTTATTGCCGCAATTATGACATTGGTTATAATGACTTCTATCACGGCTTCGGCAGCAGATTCTACTGTTAAGCCAAGGTATTCTGAAACGAGCAGTATTTTTATAAGTTTGAGATTTTACTCCGATATAGCTCATTGTTCTGTAACAGTAATGTCAAATGATGGTAGTATACCTATTGTAAATGGCGAAGTTACACTAACAGACAGTAGTGGAAACGTTGTGGCTAAATGGAGTAATTTATATGCAAGCAACGGTTGTCTTGATTTTTACGAAATGCATACACCTGTAACAAAAGGTGAAACTTATACATTGAAAATTACTGCGACTGTGGTTGGGAAGCATAGCACTGAGAAGATTTCCGAGGAATATACAAATACTTATTAATTAAAAATATAAATACATACCTGCTTTACCTATAATTAAGAGCATAACCGTGATGTGCGGCTATGCTCTTTTTTTATGCCATAAAAAATTTTTTTATGAATTTTTGTGGTACTTTTGAGTTTTCTGAAGTTTATCATTATAGATAGTTGAGTATCAGAAGCAATAGTTTACTTTTCGTTTAATTAAATTTAATAATTACTTAATATACGCGAACTGTAATTCCTGTTTATATGTTCATCTATCAAGTAAAATAATGATAAGCGAGGTAGATTTATGTATTATTCTGTAGAATTATTTGGTTTGCTGCTGCGACGGCACAGGGAAAACAAGCGGTTAAGCCGTGAATATCTTGCGGAACTATGCGATATAAGCGACAGGTGCATAAGCAACATTGAGAGAGGAAAGTCAGACCCTAAATTAAGCACGGTGCTTAAGCTATGTAGCGAGTGTGATATTGACGTCGGCAAGCTTTCGGAACTTAAAGCGGAGGAAGTTTACAGTCAGACGGTTAAGATGTGAATTATAATGGTTTCAAAGCTGTTTACAGCAAATATATAAGGAAACGAAAACAGGAGGTATTTTATGTCAACCGAAAATATATCAATATTTGAAGAAAGCCCTGAATTGTCAGAAATCAGCCAAAATAAGAATGTCAATCTGAAAATCATTGTTACCGACATTATACATCAGATAGGCATACCGGCGCATATAAAGGGTTATCATTACCTTAGAAAAGCCATACTTCTCTCCGTAGACGACCCTGAAATGCTGCAAAGCATAACAAAAATTCTTTACCCAACAGTTGCAGAAGCATTTAACACTTCACCGTCGAGAGTTGAAAGAGCAATCCGCCATGCTATTGAGAGTGCATGGAACAGGGGAGATGTTGATGTTTTAAATAGCATTTTTAACTACAACATAAGAGTTTACAAGGGTAAGCCTACAAATTCCGAGTTTATTGCCGTGATTACAGATAATCTGCGGCTGAAATTAGGGTTTAACTGATAGGTTAAGAACACGGTTATTTTTGATGTGTTTTTCTTGATTTATTCGTCAGAATTCTTCAACTGTAAAAATATGACAAGATATTCTAAAAATACTATAAGCTGAAGCAAATAAAGAATAGAGAGAAATAAAATAAATACCCTCATCTAAAATGATGGGGGTATTTATGTATGAATTTTAGTTATTAGTCAGCAAAATAACTATTCATTCAGTTATTTTATGTTTTTGTTATTTTTCGTCTTAGAAGTTTTCGTCTTATTTTTTTCGCCGTCAGATTCGAAGCAGAATGCTTTTTTGCCACACTCTGAAGCATAAAGACGTTTCCCATTCTTTAACGTAATATATGAAGTAAATACTAACATATATTTTTCCTCCTTTGCAAGAAATTTTTAATTTCCTCTTGCAATTTAGAAGTACTTGTGATATAATAATACTGTTATCATATTTTATATGCTGACTACAAGGTTCTTCCTTGCAATTGGTGTATAACAAGCTGGGGTCTTTACTGCCAATAAAGACTTCAGCTTATTTTTCTTGTATTATTAAGAGCAATTTGGGCTGCTAAAAAAGATGTTTTACACATTAAAGATACAGATTCGGCAGACATCCCATTAATTAAGTATGACGGCATTAAAAGTTCAGATGCAAAAACATTAGCTTGCCATTCAGGGTCTTGATATATTTTAATATCACTATCACCTCTGGCTAAAACAATCCCAGAACCATGTAGTATATAATGTGCAACCTCATGTGCAATTGTAAATCGTGCTCGTCCATCGTCTCTAAGTGCATCGTTATATACATCTTCACGTACTGTCATTACGTTATCGATAGGATTGTATTGAGCGTAATTATCTTTCATATCAGTAGTTTTACACACTTCAAAGCTGTAACTTTTATCTACTTTTTGTAGTATAAGATCAGCAAATTCAACTATTGGAAAGCATAATTCGTTTTTTAAACCAAAATTATATCTTAATTCATCTGCAATTTCCATAATTTTTAATTTGCTTTTGGGAGGAGCAATGTAATGTGAGTTTGACATTAGTTTATATTTCCTTTCTTTTTATTTAAAAATTTATTACTCTTATCACATCTCTGATTATCTATCCTTCCTTCTCCCACTGATTCTGTCATA
>CAMWXM010000403.1 GCA_947178195.1 uncultured Ruminococcus sp. | reverse complement strand
ATTCTGCGCTGTAAGAGCTGCGATAATTCCGCTTAAAACGTCGCCGCTGCCGCCTTTTCCCATGCCCGGATTGCCATTCTGGTTTACAAATACCTTATCGGAGTTAGCTATAATTGTTCCCGCACCCTTTAAAACCGTTATAGTATTATATTCCTTTGAAAAATCAAGAGCCGCTGAAAGTCTGTCCTCTTGAATTTCTAAAGCTTTCTTTTTACACAGTCTGCCCATTTCGGCAGGATGAGGAGTAACAATAATGCCTGACCGATTCTGTTTAATAATATCTATGCTGTCGGTTATACAGTTTATTCCATCTGCATCAAGAATTATCGGACAATCAATGTCGCAGACAAGTCTTTTTACCAATTTTTTAGTATTTTCCGTCACACCTAATCCACAGCCTATTAAAACCGCAGTTGCTTTTTTTGAATGCTCCATAATTTTATCATAATTTTCATTAGTGATAAATCCGTCAGAATCACATTCAAGAGGACAAAGCATAGCCTCAGGAAGCCTTGTAGATAAAACCGGCATTACCGATTTTGCTGATGCAGCCTCCAGAAGTCCAACACCGCTTCTGGTTGCCGCTTCACAAGCCATTATAAAAGCGCCGGGCATTTGTTCGCTTCCGCATACTACAAGCAGTCTGCCAAATGTTCCCTTATGAGCATCAGGAGCTTTTTGGGGAATAATACTTCGGATATAATCAATATCGGTTTGTCTTATTATATATTCAAAATTTTCGGTATAGCTTTCCTTGATACCTATCTCGGCAATATTAATATTTCCGCAAAAGGATTTAAGCGGATATTGAGTCATTCCGAATTTTTTAAATCCAAAACTAATCGTTTCACAAGCTATTAAAGTTCCTTTTGAAACAGCTCCTGTTTTGCAGTTACCGCCGCTTGGAACATCTACAGCTATGATTTCAGAGCTTTTGCATTCGTTAAAAATTTCGCCTATTTTTTCGTGTAAGGCCCCATGAAATCCCGTAACGAAAACGCCGTCTGCGATCAATTCAAAGTACCCAGAACGGATTTTACTCCTGATTATTTCTTCATTATACAAAATTTCAGCTTTATCCATTTTGTTGAAGTTTATCTGGGATATATCTGTTTTTGGATTTCCCTGAAGCATTGCTACAGTACAGGGTATATTCTGTTGCGATAAGTAACGGACAGCCACAAAACAGTCGCCGGAATTATTTCCGCTGCCGCAAAGAAAAAGGATATTTTTATTTTCTCTTTTCTTTAATATATCGTATATTTTATCTGCAAGCTTTTTTCCGGCTGATTCCATTAAATTTTCATATGAATTTCCGGTTTTATCAGCCACAGCTTCCAGATACTTCATTTGTTCAGGAGTTACAACTATCATAAAATTTCACCTTACTTTGCAGTATAGAACGGTTCAGAATTTCCAAACACTTTTTTAGCGAAATCTGATGAGTAATCTATAAAATCAATAGGTATATTGTTGGCGCTGGGAAGAGCGTTTTCAGCGATCTCATTATAAAGATTTTCAGTTTTTTCAGGAAGATTTCCTTCAAGAGCAACAAGATAGCTTGTATCACGGTTTCTTAGCATTATTTTCAGATATGCTGCATCAATATAATCCTTATCCCAGAGCTTTTCGGAAATTTTTCTTACCATTTCAAGAGGATAAACATTAGGGTCGCCTACAGATACCTTAGTCAGGCTTTTGCTCATTTCCTTTGAAGCTTCTCTGATAGTCGTAAGCATGTCATAATCTATAATAATATTTACTCCGAACGGATTTATAACTATACCATCTGATTTATTAACAAATTTTTCTATATCATTAAATCCGGCTGCCATAATTGTATATTGGGTGTTTCTATCAAATTTTCTATATTCATTCCAGTCTGTAAAGAACGGATAATAATTTTTTCCATCACTGTTTTCAAGAACCGGAAAGGCAATTCTGCTGTCATCGGAAATATTAAAGGCTTTTCCCAAGCCCTTCTGTACTCTGAGTCCTTTAGCATCGGTGGGAATAATGTATTCTCCCCTAAAAATTTCAGTAAAAAGCATCTGCCATGAATTGGGATCAATTTTATCTCTTTCATTTTCTTGAAATATCCAGTTAGCAAGTCTCATAAGCTCAGGATTCAAAATTGCTCTTGCTTCTTTGTTATTTTTTGAAAACTCAGGTTTTTTAATAATGTCGAAAAGATTTAATCTCAAATGGGTCTGACCATTATCAATAACGATACTGTCAAATCCGCATCTGTAAAAATCCGCAAATAAAGCCATTCTGTACTTCACATTATTTTCCGCAGCCTGAATTTTTTTCCCCTTCTGAAGCATATGAAGATAATATTTTTCGTAATATTCCTTTTCACTAAAAACATAAGCAGCTGCACTTCCATTTTCGCTGCCCAGAAAATAATTTCTTGAATTTTCAGAAAAAGCGATCCATAAATTTTCAGCCTGCTGGATTTCCCGAATTATTCTTATATAAAGCTCCTGATTTTTATTCGCATTGAATTTAACTATCAATTTTTGCAATACAGACATACTATTCTCCTTAATATTTGATTTTTCTGTTTAAATGCGGTCTGATACATTTTATTATTTTTTCATTCGGCGTAAAAATAAGCCTTGTATTTCCGTACTGCTCACAGTTAAAGACTGCATACATCATCTCTTCCTCGCCACCGGCTGAAAAAATCGTTGTTCCCGAATAAGGTTGCTCCTCATATTTTCCAAATTCGGTGAAATTCTTAATATCAATTGATAAAAGATTCACTCTTTTACGT
>CAMWXM010000402.1 GCA_947178195.1 uncultured Ruminococcus sp. | reverse complement strand
CTTAATAAGTATATCCCGATTTTTTTTGGAAGTATTCAAGATGATAAAGGGCAATGGCATTTATTAATTGAAGATTTAAGCGATTATTATTGTATAGACAAAGCAGAATCTCCAGAAAACTGGGGTGAAAAAGAAATAAACTTAGCTTTGGAGACACTGACTTATTTTCATACGATTGATTTGTGTTATGAGTCTGTAGTCCCTCAAAGTACTGTAAAATGTGGATTGAATGAGGTATCAAGCTTTTTGGAGGTCTTAAATGCGTCAATTAGGAATAACTCCGGAATAAATAGAAATGAAATTGTAGATAATGCGGCAGATAAGTATATTTCAAATATTGCAGATTGTGAAAATATTCTTTCTAAATATGGGATAGTGCAGACACATCATGATTTCAATATAAGAAATATGTGTATTGATAAACGCACTTGGACATTAAAAGTGTATGATTGGGAATTCATTGATAATGAGAGTCCGTTGATGGATCTGGCGGATTTTTTAGTAAGTCTGTCACCTAAAGCTCTTGAACAACAGTATTTGGATAAATGGATAAATACATATTGTAAAACATTGTATAGTTTCGGTAAAGAAGCAAATCTTAATGATATAAAGATGCTTCTTTATATCAATATTTTGAAATTTTCAGCGACCAGAATGAATATGTATCTATTATGTTACTGCAAGGAAAAGAGACCATATATTGAGCGTATGTATTCAAATATCGGGCTGATATTATCTGTTCTAAAGTATAAAATTGATATTTAATTTGTTTTATAAAATAGTAAGACAATTTATCATGTATAGATAAATAATGCGGAATGGAGCGGAAAATATGAGAGATCAATCTTTTAAAGAATTTTATGATAATGTTTATTTCAGAATTGAAAAAAATATTGATGATTTTAACCTGAATATGAAAAAAAATAATAATCCGATGATATTTGACGGTATACAGCGTTTTTGCGGTTTAAACAGCGGCGGAAAGCGTTTGAGGGGTATATTGGTATATATCGGTTACTGTATGATGTGTGATGACGCTTTTTTGAATGCAGATGCTTTAGCAATGGTATTTGAAGTATTTCAGACGGCTATTTTGGTTCATGACGACGTATTCGATCATGCCGACAGTCGCAGAGGCATGGAAACAATTCATACAGGATACTACCGTGAATTTTTTGAAAATGGCAATATGGCCGATTCGAAAACAGCTTTTGATACTGCTTGTGCAATGGCAATATGCCTCGGTGATTTAGGTTTTTATCAGGCGGAAGAACTGATGTCAGTCTCATACTGTGAAAATAAATTTATGGGTCGCTTGCTGTCATTTTATCATAAAATGGTAATAGAGACAATAAAGGGTGAAATGCTTGATATTCAACTTCCGTATATGTTGCGTAATGGGATTGATATTGAAAAGAAATATAAAAATATGCAACTTGAAGATATGATATATGAAATTTATCACATGAAAACTTCATGCTATACTGTAATAGGTCCATTATGCTCAGGAATGATTTTAGGCGGTGCATCAGATATTCTTGTAAAAAAAATGGAATGCGTTGCAGATGACTTGGGACTTGCATTTCAGATGCAGGACGACATACTTGGAATTTACAGCGATCAGGCAAAACTCGGAAAGAATGTGGGCTCTGATATATCCGAGTACAAGCAGACGTTGCTGTATTCCTTTACAAAGGATCAAGGCGGAACTGCTTACGAAAAGCTTATGCGATATTACGGAAAAAGTAATATAACATTGGCGGAACTTAAGGAAGTGCAGGATATTTTTCGCGACTGCGGCGCATTGGAATATGTCGAAAAAAAGGTAGCAGAGCTTTTTGACAGAGCAAAATTTAAACTTAGTCAAATTAAAGAAATATCAAATGAAAAAAAGCAATTGCTGTATGGGTTTATTGAATTTGTTCAAATGAGAAAAGGGTAGGAATAAAAAATATGAGCTATATTGAAGATAATAGACTTGCATATTTGTTTGAGGAATTGAAGGAACAAAGATTAGGCGATGGAATATATATCGAGCGTTTGGAAAAATATCGAAAGGCTCAGTTATGTCGGAATTTTTTTATTGAGGCTTGTGAACATCAAAGCAATCTAATACAAATTCAGTTTAGAAATGAAATTTTATATACGAGTGGCATGTTTTTCGAGGGACTCAATGGAAATGGTGATACTGGAATATTTGACCCTGATGAAAAGAAATGTTTGTTTTCAAGTGTAGACGCTTTATATGTAAGTCTGTTGACATATAAAATATCTTTTTGCACAAATAATTTACTGAATGAAAAAATTTTGGGTGAACGGTATGACAAAATGCTAAATCAAAATGATGATATTGTGCGTGGGATGATTGCCGGCGTTGCAGATTATTTAGTCACGGCTGCAATGCAAAACATTCAAGAGTTATTTAATGATAAAAAACTTGAGAATGATGACAAAAAGAAAATTCAAGAATTATATAGAGTGTATGATAAGATATTAAAATGGTACGGCTTTAGTGTTGAACGGGTTTGTCAAGAACATGAATGCATAATTTCATCCGATGACGCAAATACAATTATTCAAAATCTTGAAGAAATATGGAATGATCCACGGTACATTTCATTGTATTCATTGGGAAGAATATGTGCCGGCAGGGAAGTAGAAAAAGATGATAATGTTTTTAAAGAATTTGAGTTTCGTCAAAACTGTAAGTGTATAATTGATAACACTGATTCAGATTTTCCTGTGCTTTTTAATTTTGGAAAAAAAAGTTTGAACGAATATATAG
>CAMWXM010000401.1 GCA_947178195.1 uncultured Ruminococcus sp. | reverse complement strand
AAGCCGTTTTGTCTGATATCACGAATTAAAGTGATGTTAAACAAAGCGGCTTTTTCTGTTTTCTGGGGAGGTGAGCTTAAAAAACAGAAAATACCGTTAAAAAAATAATGATGGAGGTTGCAAATGAAGAAGCTAAAATTTAACAGTACGCTGAATCATAAACAGAGCGACTACACAACACATAAGATCAGTGTGGAAAAAGTCATTATGCTTTATGGCAAAAGTTTTTCAGAACTGAAAGATCACCCCCTGCGTGACAATCCTTATATCGCTGAAAATCGTAATTTGATGTATATCGACAGCAACGATACCGCACATTGTTTGCTTATGGTTTTGAGCAGACTGAAGATTTATTGGAAAAACCGAAAATGGGTATTACAATGTGAGGTGAATGCTTAAAAAACGTTATCCCGAAGACACAAGAATATGTCTTGATAGAATGGAAAACGATCCTAACCCGATTCCATCGGGTACTGAAAATGACCATGTAATACTTGTAATAAGACGGTTTTTGTGGTATAATGTATGAAACAGAATTCTGAGAGGAAATTGTTCATGAGTAAGAACAGTAAAATATGTCCAAACTGTGGCAGAAAAATGAAACAACAGTTTATCGGATTGCAGCATTGTAGATGCGGAATAAGCTGGAAACGTGATATCGGTTATTTTGAACGCACAAGCGATATGATTTTCGCTTTGCAACGTGTTAAGGTTGGCAAGAAAGTGAAGCAAAGACCTGTTATACGGATAAAAGACGCCGGAATTGAATAATGAAAGGTTGTGATTGTTTATGCAGAGATGTAACTGGTGTCTTTGTAATGAAAAAATGATAAAATATCATGACGAGGAATGGGGTATACCGCTGCACGATGATAAAAAGCAATTCGAATTTCTTATGATGGAAGTCATGCAGTGCGGACTTAACTGGAATATGATGATACAGAAAAGAGAAATCTTCCGTAGATGCTTTGATGATTTTGACTATAAAAAAATAGCCGAATACCAAGAGATCGATATTCAAAGAATACTCAATACTGACGGTATGATCAGATCAAGGCGTAAAGTCGAGGCAGTCATCAGCAACGCAAAATGCTTTTTAAAAATTATTAATGAATTCGAAAGTTTCTGCAAATATTTGTGGAACTACTCGGATGGAAAAACCATTCTTTATCAGGGGCATCAAAAAGGAAAAATTCCTGCAAGAAATGGTTTGTCCGATAAAATTAGTAAGGATCTGAAAAAAAGAGGCTTTAAATATCTTGGTTCTATCACGGTATATTCTCATCTTCAAGCCTGCGGAATGATCAACGATCATACAGAGGAATGCTTCAGGTATATGGATATAGCAGAAAATTACCCAACAATTAGAAAAAGGAAGGATAATGAAAACTAATATAATTAAATACCATATTATCACCGTTAAATGAGAGATCATTTAACGGCTTTTTTATACCCATTCAGGGTATGATTTTAATAAGGTTCGAACGTAGAAAAAATATGCCGCAATATGTCCAGTCGGGTCATCGACCTGCTTGTGGAAAGGAGGAATTTAATGATAAGAGTATTCGACGCATTTTCGGGCATCGGAGGCTTCCGATCTGCTCTGGAAAGAGTTGGAGGATTTAAATTTGTAGCTTGGTGCGAGATTGATAAATTCGCACAAAAAGCCTACAGAGCGTTGTATGACACCGGAGGTGAGCAATTCTATGAAAATATCAGGAATATTGACGTCGGAAAGCTTGCAGACTTTGATCTCCTTATTGGAGGCTTCCCCTGCCAACCGTTCTCAGTCTGTGGAGCAAGAAAAGGCTTTGCAGATGAGCGAGGCGATCTTTTCTTTGAACTTGCCCGCATTCTTAAGGATAAAAGACCTCGCTATTTTTTGTTTGAGAACGTACCCGGAATCATGGGGATTGATTCGGGGAGAACTTTCGCCAAAATCATTGAAACGCTTTGCGAACTGGGGTACTGCGTGGAATGGCGTGTGTATAACAGCGCCGATTATCTTCCCCAAGTCAGAAAGAGAGTATATATTGCAGGATGTTTTGGAATTAATTGTTCCGGCAAAATACTGGCTGTCGAAGGAATCAACAGCCAAAATAGCAGGAAAACTGAACAAATAATTGGCGGCAGTCAGGGTTCGAGAGTTTATGATCCAAAAGGACTTGCCTCCACCCAATGCAGCGGTTCGGGCGGCATGGGCGGTAAAACAGGACTTTATTTCATAGACTGCAATCCTGATCCTCAAATGACAGATATTGCAAGATGCGTTACGGCACGTCAAAACAGTGGAGTGAGTAACCATAAGGGTGAACATTCCGCTGTTTTCTGCGATCTGAATGAGAATCCTCAGATTACGGACGCAGCACGATGCTTGCATACAAGAATGGATCAGGGAGTTTCCACAGGTACTCACAGAGGTGAAAGATCGGGAGTTCTTGTTGAGGACGAACCGAGGGCGATTTTGAATCCGTTCAAGGAAAAAACTTGGCAGAACGGCAGAAGAATAAAAGAACCCAACGAGCCAATGTTTACGCTGACTGTTACTGACAGGCACGGCATAGTTCATCACGGCAGGATAAGACGTTTAATGCCCATAGAAGCGTGGCGGCTTCAAGGGTTTACCGATGAACAGTTTCATAAAGTTCAGGCAATCGGAATGTCGGATGCACAGCTATATAAGCAGGCAGGAAATGCAGTAAGCGTACCTGTTGTTGAGGACATCGCAAAACATTTATTGGAATTTGATAAGGAGATAAATGCGTATGGAAAATAAAATTAAAATTTTTGAGA
>CAMWXM010000400.1 GCA_947178195.1 uncultured Ruminococcus sp. | reverse complement strand
ATTTTACCTATATATACGGGATTTCTTAAAATATCTCTTATAGAAGAATTTGTCCAAAACTCATTTTTTCTCGGCTTGATTCCAATAGAATTTAGATGATTGGCAATCTTAACAGTGCCTAACTTTTTATTTGTAAATAAATCAAAAATCAATCTTACAATATCTGATTCATCATTTTCAACAAGTACATAATTTTTATTTATCTTTTCCTTGCTATATCCGTAGGGAGGAACAGAACCTATATAATTTCCTTCACTGATAGATGCAAGTCGTCCACGCATGAGGATTTCTTTAATATACTCTAGATAGTCATTGCCTCTCATCAATTCCATTTCAAAAAATTTTCTATCGTATTTTTCTAATAAATTATAAGTTTTTTGTGGTGTGATAATAAGAGTATTAGTATATTGAAATGCTCTGATAATTGTTCCACAATCTTGTAAGTCGCCTCTGCTAAGTCTTTGGGGTTCTACCACTAAAACTCCAGTAATATTTTCATTTTGAATTAGTTCAAGTATTTGGTTCATTAAAGGACGATCTTTAATAGTTTCTCCAGATACAATTTCTCTGTATATATCCTTTTCAGGTATAATTCTATCGAGAGCTTTTTCAGCATATTCCTGTAATATTTTTTCGTGTCTGACTAACACTTCTTCAACTGTTTCGTGTTCGCCGTCTGCTCTTGACTTTCTTAAATACATAACATACTTTTCGTTCATTATTTGTACCTCCTTATATATTTCAACGCCTTGCAACTTGCAGGGCGTTGTTGTTTTTTGAATTCAATTTATTGTTAAGGCGTTAGTGTATTCTTTAGGTGCTGTTTTTCAGTTGCTGGTTCTGTTTCTTTAGTTACTTTTGTTATTGACCGTAGAATTACTGTTGATTTTTATTTCTTTTAAAATTTTGGTTAATGTGTCGCTTTCTATATTTTTACTCAATGACAACATATACATTTTATCGTTTACTAAAAAGTTATATGTTATCATTGTGTCATCGGTAGTCGAAATAGCCATTTGATTAGCTATGTTTGCAAGTCTATTGATAAATAACCGTTAAAAGAAATTATATCGTCATTTATAAATTTAATCCGTTTTAAGTTCTTCTCTCAATTCATCTGCAATTGTATAAGTATCTGACGATCCTATACCAGATAAAGCTTGCTCATAACTGAGAATGTTTGTTTTTATTATGAGAGCCCGTTCAGACTCAGACCAAAATTCATCTTTATTTGGCTTGCCACTTAAATCCATATTGTCAATTTTATCATATAGTGCATCAAGCCTGTTCTCTGCTTCCTCTGAATCAATATCCGCATCATTATATTTGTCCATTATTTTTAATACATTAACAGCAGTATCGTATAATTCTTGTGACATTCCTTCGGGGAGTGATTCACCTTTGCCGCAAGCCGTAAGCGTTGCAAGTAATGATATAGCAGTAATAAGAGCCAATGATTTTTTTAGTTTTTTCATGATGTCCTTTCTCCTTAATGTCAAAATATTATATTAAAATTATACAACAAATATAAAACTTATTCAATTAGCTATATGTAATAAAAATGTATGGTAATTTTGTTAAAATAATACAAATATATATTATTAGACATAATCCGACAAACTAACAACATAAAAATTCTAATCTTTTTTATCAGGCTTACAAGTTTTGCAAGGTGTATAGCCCATTTCTACAACTTGTTCCAGCGAAAGAGCAGTACAATTATTCGGGTTTATCTGATAGCAATCTTTTAAGTGATACTTTCTACCGCTGGAACTTACATAATAAAGAGTCTCACTGCTTTCACCATTTTCAGTTATCGATTCTGTAGGCTCTTCCGTTGTAGATTCAGTTGTTATTTCTGTCACAGTTTCGGTTATTGGCTCTGTTGTTTGTTCAGTGGCTATTACTGGTGGTTCTTGGTAATAAAACATATCAGATTTATTACCCTTAAAGCTTAATGCAACAACGGTTACAATTAATGCTGATATCAGAAAAGCAGGAACTTTGCATAAAGCTTTACGTTTTAAGCGATTTTGATTTACATAACGTTTTACATCGTCCGCAAATTTGTTGGCTTCGTATTCATAATACGCTGAATTAGCAATTGCATTTTTATCAATATGATGCATGTAT
The DNA here is from genome assembly GCA_947178195.1 of uncultured Ruminococcus sp. Taxonomy (GTDB): domain Bacteria; phylum Bacillota; class Clostridia; order Oscillospirales; family Ruminococcaceae; genus Porcipelethomonas. The sequence continues at coordinate 675 of CAMWXM010000400.1, read as the reverse complement.
ATATGACATATTTCATGCAAAAGCAAATGAACAAGTTCTTTTTCTTCAATACCGTCACTTACAAATATACAGTTTGTTAATTCACTTTTACAAGTAAAACAACACGTATTTTTTAACTCGTTGTCAATATTAAAGCCCTCTATAATGGCGGCGATATTATCATCATAATCAAATAACGGATTGTAAACAACAAAATTATATCCGAGCTTAGAAATTACTATATCTAACGAGTTGATATCAATACTTTTAACGTCATATTCCTTAATAAAATTTTTTGCATAATTTATATTCATTGTAATACCTCCATAATATTTATAATTTAATTATAAAATACTATTGAAAGTATTACAATGAATAAAGTTTTCCTATTTTTTTTCTTCTCTTTCTCTTTTTTTGCGTTCTTTAATAGCTTTTAATCTTTCAATCATTTCGTCCTCGGGAATTTCTTCCTCTGAATTGTTGCCGCCAAAAGCAACGATTTTTTTATGTATCATTCGTCCAGTAGATTGTTGTAAGTTTTTTCCACTTTGATATTTAGGTAATTCAAGAAGCTCATCAAGTCGCTCCAGTAGCTTAGTTTGCCCAATATCGTTTAACTGATTAAATTTAGTTATCAGCATATTTTCTTTTGTTTTTGTTACAGAAATTGTATTTTTACTATCATTTAAATAATCT
>CAMWXM010000399.1 GCA_947178195.1 uncultured Ruminococcus sp. | reverse complement strand
TGTTTGTTTTGTTGTGTTTTTGTGTTTTGTTTTTTTGTGGGTCTTTTGGGTGTTGCTGGCGTTATTAGCGGAGTTGGAGGTTTGTGGGTCTAGGTTATCAAGACTTACGATAAGATTTCCCTCCCAGCTTTCGGAAAGGTCAGTAGAGAAAAATTCAGAGGAATATTCACATTTCGGAATATAATACACAAATGTTTCAGGATTGTTTTTTAAGTCGCTGTCGCCTGTATAGCCGTAAAGAGTTCCTACATAGCCTTCCTTTTCGATTTTTTCATATTGGCTTATATCTGCAAAGGGCACTCCCGCTTTTTTTGCAAATTCCTCAGCGGCATAAAATGCTCCCAACTGCGCCCAGTGATGGTCGGTATATTCAAATATTTTTTCATCTTTATGCTTTTCCAGCGCTCCCCAGACATCGATCGGCGTTACTCCCGAAAGATTTTCATTGATGTGCTCTATATTATCCTTTTCGCTGGCTGTCATATCCGAGTATTTTTTCGGCAGGTAATAGGAAACCGGCGTCGGACAAATCATAGAATACACATTTACGTCCTTTAAGTCGCTTTTAAAATTGTTTACATACTGCGCATAAAGCTCGCCGTTTGAATAGCTTCCGCCGAAGAGCATTATGCCACGATTTTTATATACCAGAATATTATTGCTTATTTCGCCTTCAATGTTCGGGTCGTCAAGAGGGTCGTCCTTTTTTTCTGTGGTGGTTGCCGCAGTTGATACGGAAACGGTAGTTTTTGCTGTAGCCGAAAATGCGGAAGTAATGGTAGTTTGCTTTTTGGTGCTTTTTTCAGTGACTTTTTCTGGATTTACAATTGAGCCGTGAATTTTTACCTCCCCTGAAGAGATGCCGAATCTGTTCTTTATGTCAGATACCATACGCTTGAAGGATTCTCTTCCCGGAACGGTATCATTATAATATTTTTCTATTTCGGCGGTATATTCTCCCGAAAAATATTTAGAAAGAGAAAACGAAGGCATTTTTGCAAGGGTCCTGTTTTCGATAACAGATACCTGGGGTCTTTTTAAAATAATAAAAAGTACCGCCACCGTTAAAACAGTAACAGAAAAAAGTACTGTTCCTACAGCGTTTATCATTCTCATAATACGTCTTTTTTTTAGGGAGCGTATTCGTTTTTTGCGAAGCTCTATATCTATGTTGTTTTTCATTTATATCTGTCTCCTTAAAATCTGAAATACAAAAACGGATTATTTGTAGCGTCAGCTAAAAATATGCTGCTGACAACAAGAAGTCCGATATTTATAACTATTTTTGACGCTGATACCGTATATAAAAGCGCATCGCTTTTTTTGCATGCGTTCGATATAAGCTTTGCCAGAGGAAGACAGCATATAAGGGCAGCAATAAGAAGATACAGATTATTCTGTACCGAAAGCTTTGTAAATTCATCAATAAGCTTGTTGGAATTAAGTCCGATAAGGTTTTTGAAAAAATCCCTCAGCCGTGGCAGCTGTTCAAAATAAAATATGCCAAATCCGATAATTATCACGATTTTATTGTACAGATGTCTTAACAGAATCGGTATTTTTTTCATTTTTCTTTTGCCGATGAGCTGCTCTATAAAAATAAATGTTCCGAAATAAAGTCCCCATATTATGTAGTTCCAGCTTGCACCATGCCATAAGCCTGTACAGAACCATACTAAAAATAATCCGCCGTATTTACGTCTTTTGCCGAATATGGGAATATAAAGCAGATAGTCACGGAAAAAGGAACTTAAAGAAATATGCCATCTTTGCCAGAACTCCGAAACGTCTTTGCAGATAAAGGGGTATCTGAAATTTTCATTAAAATGAAATCCGAAAATTCTTCCAAGACCTATCGCCATATCCGAATATCCTGAAAAATCAAAATATATCTGTAAAGCGTAAACTGCTGCGGTATACCATGTTCCGGCAACGGATAACGCCGACAGGTCGCTGATGCTGTTGCCGAAAAAGGCTTCAACTATGATTCCTAAATTATTGGCAAGAATAACCTTTTTGGCAAGACCTACTGCAAGCCTTGAAATCCCCTCTGACAAGTCCGCAAGGGTAGTTTTTCGGTTGTCTATTTCTGATTCTATGTCGCTGTATCTTACGATAGGACCGGCGACAAGCTGCGGAAAAAGCGATACGTACATTAAAAATTTTGCAAAGCTTTTCTGAAGCTTTACCTTTTCCCAGTAACAGTCTATCATGTAAGAGATTATCTGGAAGGTATAAAAGCTTATGCCAATGGGAAGCTTTATATCGGGAACATGCAGCTTGAACGGCAGGATCAGATTTAAATTTTCAGCAATAAAGCCGCTGTATTTGAAGATACCAAGCATTAAAAGGTCGAATATTATCGCTGTGACTACCGCCCATTTTCCTCTGTTTTTTCCTATCTGAAATGCAAGGATATAGTTTACTGCAGCGCTTATGATAAGCAAAAAAACGCATAAAGGCTCTCCCCAGGCATAGAAAAATAATGAGAATGCAATCAATACTGCGTTTCTGTACTTTATTTTTTTCGTTGCCGCATAAAAAATCACGCATACCGGCAAAAAAAAGTACATAAAAAAAAGGCTTGAAAATACCATTTTGTCAACTCCGTGTTAAGCTATTCTTTTTATTTATATCTACATTATACTACATAATTCTGTTTTTAGCAATAGGATAATATGATTTCCGTGGTAAATGCATGAAAAAGATTGAATATCAAGGAACTTTATGATATAATAAATGCAAAGTATTTATTATACTATAAATGAGCATTCTGAAAAAATGCACAAAAAATAAGGACAGCGGCTCA
>CAMWXM010000398.1 GCA_947178195.1 uncultured Ruminococcus sp. | reverse complement strand
TACCGTCGCTCCAGCTGAGCGTGAGCATGCGGTAGCCTTTTTTATATGTCATATCCGTATGGTCAAAAACCCGGAAACCCAATTCTGTTTTCTTACAACCGGAGCGTTCGAACAGGGTGTCATCCACGATAAAGACATTTGTACGCTTTTCATCGGTAAGCTCCTTCAGATCCCTGTTTACGATATCGGCCGCGAGCAGCGATGTAAAACGAAGCCGGTTTGTTTTTGCGGAATTCAGGAAGCGGTAAAAAGTATTCTTGGAGAAGTTCTCTTTGAATGTCCCGGTTCTCTGCTGCATATACATACTCCGATCCTGAAAAACAATGCTGAGCTTATATCTGAGAAGAGAAATGGACGGAATTCCCTTTTCTTTTGTACCGTTACACCCGGACAGAAGTTTTCCAACATGGTGTCCGGAAAAAAATCTCTGAATACAATCAGGTAAAGCTACCTCATCCGTATTATTCTGTGATATAATAGACATGGCATAAATTCTCCTTTGTTAAAATGGTTTCTTGACAATTCCATTATAGCAGATGGAACGTATTTATGCCTTTTTATTGGCTGAAATATTGAATTTTCAAGGTTCAGCACACCTTATTGGTGTGGGAAGTTTAAGTTAAAAATTATAGCATATCACCGAACATAATTCCATTACATCCTACTAAATACATTTTTAAATAATACAATTGCTTGCTTATTTTATGTTTTACCTACTTTCTTCGTTACTTATATTTACATAATTTAATTTGTAGTTTATAATAAAATATCACACATAAAAAGGAGTTGGTACCAATGAATAAAAAATTACAAATTTTTGTTTCGTCTACATATACTGATTTAATTGAAGAGCGCCAAGCTGCCGTTGAAGCTATTCTGGACGCTGGGCATATCCCTGCCAGTATGGAATTATTTAAAGCGGGAAAAAACCAGCTAAAAACCATCCGGAAGTGGATTGACGAATCTGACGTTTATATGCTTATTCTTGGTGGACGTTATGGTTCTATTGAAAAAGAATCCGGTTTAAGTTATACAGAGCTCGAATACAGGTATGCTCTTTCTCGAAATATGCCTGTTTTCTCTATTGTCTTACAGGATGATTTCCTTCATATCAAAGCCTCCAAAGGCTTACATGAAATTTTTGAGAAAGATCATATTGACAAATACACTACTTTCAAAGAGAATTTAGTGAAATCTAATCTTGTTCGATTTGCTTATAATACAGACCAGATTTCTTACATTATAAGAACTCAGATTAGTGATATCTTACAAGATAATGAATACGATTTATCCGGTTGGATACAAAACAGCAAGAAAACTTTCGATTCCAGTGAAGAACTCGACGCTTATATCGCCAAGCGCATTGCATCAGCCAAGAGCTGTATTTATGATATGACATGGAAAGATTACTACCTTACTCCCAGACCAAATTATAATGCTTATATCAATTACCAGCATGACTTTCTTGCTAATGCAATAAAGGTCCTAAACCGGAATATCTTTTACAAGGAAATTTTTACATTCCCTTCTCATAAAAAAGAGCGTATGGAAAAAATGCGTGAATTAATAAAATATGAGAATTACTGGTGCGGATTCTTTGAAACTGCCAATCCCATAAATAAATTTCCCAAACTGCATATCACTATAATCGATGACAGTGAAGTCATATTTGCGAATTATGATTACAGTGGAAATCTATGTTCCATTTGCGATGAAAATATAATAAACATCTTACAAGTATATTTTAATGAATGCTGGGAGTTATGTCATAAAATAAAAGATGCTGATGGAATTCATCAGGACGTTCTTGATAAAGCATCGACTGATTTTGAAAAGGATCGTCGCAAATAAACGTGATGCAAAGTGAAAATTACTCGTTTCGGTTACAGGGAATCCCATATCCGAAACGGCAGTTTCACTCTACTTCATCATCATTTTTTCAATTTCTATATTACCATATAATTAAATTCTTTGTGTTTGGAAGATTATATTCCGAGTTGAGGAAAACTTTTAAATTCATCATAATTTACTTTCATGATCAATAAAACGCTTCTTATATTGCGCTTCTAAAATGTCCAATATGTATCTCGTTGCGTCCATTTTCCTACTTCTGTTCGCCTGCAATAAAGATTGTGATAAAACCACTATACCAATAATTACATATACTCCCATTAATAATGAATCGGCGTGAATGGATCCTTCTATTCGTTTTTGAAAAATACTAAGCACTGTAATAAGCAATCCAATTCCCGTTAAACCAACGGCTATTAATTCTTTTGTATCTTTACTTCTATCGTACGTTTCATAATCTCTTCTGTATTCATCTATCAGGATTTTCATTTCTTTTTTATTTAAGGCTTTTGTTTGACGCTTCATCAAATCATATCTTTCAAGTCGTGTTAATCCCTCTACCTTAATAATTCGCGCCATTTCGTTCTTCATTTGTATTATTTTATCTTCCATGTCGCAACACCCAACTTCCCCTTCTCATGGTTGATTTCTCTTTCTATCCCCTCCGTATCAATTCCATAAACGCATCCGCCTCCACCGGCTTTGAGTAGTGATACCCCTGATAGTACGTCGCGTGAAACTGCTTGAGGTATTCGCTGAGCACACCGTCCTCCACGCCCTCCAGACAGGACTTCACCTGTAAATTGTTCGCGCAGTGAACGACTGCCCCGACAATCGCCTGATCTACCGCATTTTCCTGAATTCCGCGGATAAACGACATATCAACCTTCAGCTCGTCAAACGGCAGTTCCTTTAGCAGCGATAAGGAGGAAGATCCTGTTCCAAAGTCATCAATCGACACCTTCATCCCCTTCGAATGG
>CAMWXM010000397.1 GCA_947178195.1 uncultured Ruminococcus sp. | reverse complement strand
GAATACGACAGTGGAAACCTTGCCGTACCAGTGAGCTCCTTTCAGCTTTCTTCCTTTTTTGAGAAAGACCATACCCAGCACCGCCATGGTGATCTCCTTAATCACCAGCGCTCCGATAAACGCCCACAAAAGGGGATAGCGCACGGCAAGACACACCATAATGGCGCACTGCGTAAGCTTGTCCGCCACAGGGTCAATGATCTTCCCCAGCTCGGTTATCATATTGAAATGGCGGGCGATTTTTCCGTCAAGCATATCGGTAAGCCCCGAAAGAGCAACAACCGCTATCGAGGCAATATGAAAGCTTAAATTTTCCTTTGAATTTATATACAGCACAACGAATACGGGAATAAGCAAGATCCTGAAATAGGTCAGAATATTCGGTATGCTGAATATTTCTTTTTTTGTTTTGTCGTCCATGTATAATTTAACCTTACCTCACAAAATGCGATTTTATGAGATTTTTACTGAGTCCCCTTTTTTGTTTTATACTGTTGTACGGCTTTGCTTTTTTGGAGGGGAAGTGACAATTGGCGAAATCCGTATACATAATATTATTATATCAAAGGGTTGGGTATTTGTCAATGATTTTTACCCTCCTAATCTTTTTCTAAAGAGCGCGCTAATGGTCTGCTATCAGCAAATTTCAGTAAAAACAAAAATCCGTATTATAAAAGCACAAATGCTTTTATAATACGGATTTATCTATGTCTAACCACTATAAAATAGATTTTTTCGACTTTCGCCTAAGATGATATTTAAAGTATAATACGTTGAATGTGACATGCGGAAAATAAACATGTTTTAAACGTCTCCCGATTTATGTGTATTTTTCATATTTCAAATAGGACAAAGGGTGTCAACTCCAATCCTTTTTCTTTTTTTCCAATTGTGAGCTGTGTTGATTGTGGTGTCCATTTTGAAGTCCATATTGAACAACCATAATTCCGCATTGGATAAGAGATTATAACAAAACATCTGTTGATGTCCGAATTGTGGGGGATCAGATTTCGACAGATGATTCACTTCCTTTCAAATTTTCCATTGTCTTAAGTCTTATCTGATTGGAAGTACTTTATTTTTTACACACAATTCATGGGCATCTCCATCCAATCAGTAGGCACAAGTTTTGTGCCATTCCACCACTTTTCAACCACAGAATCTTGGAAATGCTTTTCATTTATATCAGCATGATCAACAATTATTACCTGCATATTAGGGGCAAGTTCCTTAATTCGTTCAAAAACAAAATTGTAAATATTTCTCACTTCCTGACTATCTACATTTTCATCATTCGTTTCTGGCGGAAAATACACCTGCGATGGCTGATCCAAAAATAAGAATCTAGGCACAGGACGTTTATTTTGTATAAAAAAAGTGTGTAAGGCAAATAGAGTTATAAGGTGACAACCTAACCAATTGGATCCACTTCCAAGCTGTTGTAGTGGAACTGGTCTATCACGATCAACCATTACAGTAAGTTTTGTTAGGTCAAGTCGGTACGGAAATTCGCTGTGTTCTAAATCAAGATTTTTTGCCCATTGATACATTAGTGTAGAAATCCGATTAGTTATAGATTGTTTTCTTTCCTCAATCTCATTTGTATCTAATATGTTGTTGATTTCACTTATTCTGGACTCAATCTCCAAGAGTTTCGCCCTACGATCAGTCATTTTATCGGAGATAACAACGCTTTCAAGCCACAAACTGATCCTTCCAACTACGCGTCCTCGCCTCACATTTAGATCCTTAAGGTGCAGCGCCTCTTTATTTTCTTCGTATATAGCGTTTATTTCTACTTGGAGAGCTTGTGATTGATTAATAAAATCTTGGCGTTTATTTTTTAGTTGATCTAAATGTTTTCTAAGTGCTGGACGTTCGTGGGATACAGACTCTAATCTGTGTGATAAACTTGTTATAGAATCTCGAATATCTTGTGTGCCTGGCAAAGGTGAATCTATTGTCTTTGAACATAATGGGCAATGGTTTGGATCAAAATCAATCTGCTCGAATAGTCCAATAGATTCCAGCCGACTTTTTTGATGCTCAACTTCAGTGCTATAGTCTCTTACTTGTCCCAAAAATTCCTCGGTATTCCGAATATCAATACTGATTTGATCTATTTCATTTTGAGTGTGCGATAATTGGCTTTGAAGCAAGGATATTCTATCCATACCAGTAGTAGATATATCATTTGGTTCCCAATTGCACGCAATACTCATTGCATTTCGCACACTTTCATAGTCTGATAGATCAATTTGAATATCTTCTGGAAGGATGCCGATTTCTTTTGCTTCAGAAAGAAGAGCTGTTGCTCTATCTAAGCCTTTTCCCTTTAGCTGTTCTACTTCATCAATACTCTTTCTTAAAATAGTAGCTTCACGCCTAAGCAGTGTTCTTTCCGATTCAAGAGCCAAAGCATTCTCACTGGCTATCCCTAAGAAATATGGCAAGGTATCTTTTATTGCTTGTGCCATAAAAGGTTCTGCTTGTCTATGAAATAAAAATTTTTGTGATGCAATCTCATCTTGATTTTGTAAGCAATAATATAGACTATGGCGTATATTTGCAGAAAGTGGTAGACGACTTTGATTTTCAGGAGGATTAAAGAGGTTTTCAGATATTCCTAATTTTGACGAAAGCAGTTTTTCCAAGCCACTATTATCTATAGGTGTAGCACTCGTCAAGTCATTGGGAATATTTTTTGCGCCCATTAAGTAACAACAGCTATTTGTGGAGGCTTGTCCATGTGGCGGATTTTCTCTGGCAATTAGAAGATATTCGTCATTATGAATCAGTTGAAGGGCATACCATGCAACGTGCTCTCTTACAACA
>CAMWXM010000396.1 GCA_947178195.1 uncultured Ruminococcus sp. | reverse complement strand
CTCTTAATTTATATTGATACTTTAATTTATAATCATTGTAAATTGATTTTGCTTTTAATCTAAACTCTTTAATTATTTCAATAGTTTTCTTAAAATTTTTATGCTTCTGATTGTAGGCCGACTCATCAATTAAATTTTTAGTAAAGTTTGGCATAAATAATCCAACATAGATTTCCCTAAATAGCTCTATAATGCCTAATTGATTTTCTAGTCCATCTTTGATAATTTTCTTTAAAATTACATCTTTAGTCCCATCAAACTCATCCATAAATATGATCCCGTTTTTAATCAAATCGCTTTCAAACATATTATACGGAGGTTCAATAATTGTCGAGTATCTATAAAGAAATTTATCAAGACTCATTATCAAAATCTTTTTATTATCTGTATTTACTGTTGGATAAAGCTTAGCAATCCACCTATACTCATCATCAGTTTCAAGCAATTTCTTTTTTTCTTCTTTCGAACGCTCTTTACCATCTTTGTCAAAAGACAGATAAGCGGTAACTTTGTTACGAAGCTCCCTCTCCAATTCGTTTTGCAAATCGTCTCTCGCTTGCTGAACAAGAAACATATTTGCATCTGTAATATTATTACTGTTAATTAACTCAATTTCTCTATTTATCTTATATATCAGAAATTTATCGCCTATATATTTTTCTAATTCGGCTTTCACCTTTTTAAAATTACAGCAAAGGTTATCTACATTGTTTTCGACTCTTAACAAAACATTGTCTATTTCATCCTCTTTCCCTAATTTTTTAAAACATTTACGAATTTCATCTTCAGGCAAATTTTTCTTTAATTGCGTAACAAAAATTATTTTACCTTTAATTTTCTCATAATTATTAACAATATACTCGGCAACACTATAAGTCTTACCTGTCCCAGTAGGCATATCTATAAGAAGCAACCCTTTACTTCTGTCTGTATCATTACAAAAATCTTCTAAAATTTTTCGCATGGTATCTCCTGTTTATCTTTCAGTTGCAAGCCGTCTTAACCATATAAAAACTATATTTTAAAATACATTTGGCTCTTGCTTGTGGGTTTATCGGGAATAGTCATTCCCACAAGTCCTGCTTCTATTGCGGGATTTAAATAATTTTTTCGAAAACCAACGCGTGATTTTAAACCTAACTTGTCCATAATCATTTGTGCTGATTGTGGATAAGTTTCTAAAACCTGCATTAGTTTATTTATTTGCACACTTAAATGATTATAATGCTCGGTTGTATCGTTTACAATATCGGTTATCGCCTTTAAAATTACATCAAGCATAAACTCAATAAATACGTTTGACTTCCCTTGACTAGTTGAAATTTTAATTACTTTGTAATACTCTTCTTGATTATCCTTAATCACACTCTCGATAGGAATATACTTAAAAATCGGCTTCCAACTTGCGAGTAATGCAGACTGCCAATACCTTCCCATTCTACCGTTACCGTCTCGGAATGGATGAATAAATTCAAACTCGTAATGAAAAACACTTGAGCGTATCAACATTTGCGCATCAGAGTTTTTTACCCAATTGAATAATTGTTTAATTTGTTCTCTTGCCATAGAAGCAGGCGGAGCAACATGTATTACTTTACCATTTGAATCAAAAACACCGACGTCGCCCGTTCTCAACATTCCGCTTTCTGTAACAAGTCCGTCCATCATTATTCCATGAACTTTTTGCAAATCTGCCAAACTGAATGCATCGATATTTTCAAGTTCTTTATAAGCGGCAAATGCATTTTTTACAGCCAAAATATCATCAGCTGGACCAAGAACCCTTTTCCCTTCTATAACGTCTGTTACTTGCTTGATGGACAAAGTATTATTTTCAATAGCGAGCGAAGAATGAATACTCTTAATTCTTGATACTTTTCTTAACCTAGGCAATCTTTCAAGTTCATTTACGTTTGAAAGTTTACCGAGCTGCTCCATTATTTGCGCAGCAAGCTCAAACATTTTATTTGTCATTTCAAAAGGCGGAATATATCTATCCATTAAAAATTACTCCTTTAAATCATTGTACCAAACTCAACAAAAAAAATCAAGTGTCTTATATATTATTCACTATATTATTCCCCATATAGAAAAATAAAAACTGTCCTTGATTCTAGAAATAATTTTTTAATTCTTATGCTTTATTCTTAATCGTTTCAATCCGTCTTAATTCGTATCAATTTATAATAAAATGAGAACAAAAAATGTGACCAACCGTAGGAATGAAATATATACCTATAAAAATCGCTAAAAACCATAGGATTGTTACATCCATTTCGTCCACATTTCAGTCAAAAACTGATAAAAATAGATAAATACTAATTCGACCAAATTAGACCGATTAACCACAATATATAGTGTTTTTTGATAAACAATTTGCTACAAATCGTACCGAATAAATACAATTTGAAACACTAAAACCTGACGGGCAACAACCCCATGGTTGGCGGCAACGGTTGCAGTTGCGGTTGCCGTTGAAGAAGCTATGAAAAAATAATAAATACAAGATATAGTGTTTTAATTTATTTAAACACAAAATATAGCGGTCTCTTCGGAGACCGCTTTTTTATCCCAATGGCAACCATCGGGTTGAAATACCATAAATACAACATCAGTTCAACATTGATATCAAATGTTGAACTGACTTTTTTATGTTAATTTTTATCAAATGTTGAACTGAGCGCCTCCAGTTCAACATTTGCGCTAATATATTAGCAATTTTTGCGTTTAAATTTATTGATTACTTAATTTCACATTTATAATCAACTCAACCATAGGTTTGATTAACAAATCAATATTATATCCTCCTATTTTTCCTAAAATAACTATTAATTATTTTGAGGA
>CAMWXM010000395.1 GCA_947178195.1 uncultured Ruminococcus sp. | reverse complement strand
CTCTTGTATCGCTACTTACACCAAACTGTCGTGCTGCTTCACGATAGCTTAGCTTCTCCTTTTGCATGGTTTCCACTACTTTGATCTTGAATTCAGGTGTATACCTTTTGTTTGGCTTTCCTTTGGGCATAAATATGCCCCCTTTCGTTTGACTTAATTCTGCTATACTTTTATTATACTACATTGTCTAACAAAAGGGGAGCATTTCAAATCGCTGCTCTATTTTTTTACAGTATACAGCTGTATCACTTGAAACCGTGTTATTTATATTGTACACTGTTGACTGACTTTTAGCGGTAAGTAAGTTTCTAAGGTAGCTCTACATTTTCGTTTACAAATAAGGAGATATCTTCCATTGCATATTTAGCACGTTCAAGATTTTTACCTTTAAACGAACTGTGTAATTTCAATAATGAAATCATTTTCTTTGTATCTAATTCATGAAATCTTCTTGCAATATATGATAAACCTAAAAGTGCATTTGCCCTTATTTTTTCATTTGAGTTGTCTAAAAGAAAAAAGCATACATCTTGTGCAAAAAAATAATTAGTATGGTACTCCCCCACCGATAATGAAATTTCTTCTAGTTCGGTATCATTTCCATTATGTATGATATTCATTATATCATCATCAGAATATTCTTGAATACTTTTATAAATCATAATATTTTTCCTTTACTATTCGCTAAATCTGCTTTTATTTTTGTACTAATTCAGACCATGTTCTTACATGGAAATTATCCACATGTCAAACATAAGTCTCAATAATAGTTTTTTCATCACTTCAAGCGTATCTGAATTTGTAGTTATACCTTTGGATACGGATTTATTTATCGCTTACATTTATCCGTCCGGAGATATCCGTTGGAAGATATAAAAAAACAGCAGCTATTTTGCTGCTGTTTTCCACACAGCCTGCGTCGAGTCGCTCCTCAGTGCGGCTCTCTTTGGACTATATTTTTAGTTTTGTCAATTTTAGAGAAAATTTTTGCATTTATACACTTTTTAATTCAGAACCCTAATTTTAATTTTTAAAAATTTTAATCCAGAACCGATCTGTAATAATCTTATTAATTACATCATCTCTGTCACTGTAATCAGGTCTAGCAAAATCTATAATTTTTGATGTAAAATCCAAAATAACATCATTAGTATTAAAGCGTTCCAGATAAATTAACTGGGCACTGATACCCATATTTTTTAGAGTTGCACAAAAGCAACTCACTTCATAATGTACTGCCTGTTCATTATAATTAATGTCATGTCCAAGTGATTTTAGCAATGTAAAAACATTATAAGTGTTTTTTAGAGAAATAAACAGCTGTCCGTTTTGTTTAAGCAGAGCATAAGCATCACGAATTACTTTTTCCGGCTGAGAATATTCATTTATATTCTGACCGATTATAATATAATCAAAGCAATTATTCCTAAAAGAGTTATATAAGTAATCTATCCTGTCACATACAACATTGCCGTTGCATATTGTTTTTAAATCCATATAATACTTGCTATCTCTTGAAAACGCCGATAGCTCTGGAGTATAAACACCATATTCACGAATAACATTTTTAATATCCAAAACTGGTGTTCCGCATTTTACATCTATACCCAGAATATTAACATTTTCAATATCATTTGGCATTGAAATATTCTGACTTATAATATGTTCGACATAATTATTCACATCATCCCAAGCATCAATACCGTAATATTTTTGTTTGAAGATATTTCTTCCATTTTCAAGAATATCCATACTTCTTCCGGTATCCACATGGGCATGATGAACCCATGTGTCACAAGCAAAAATAGTTTTATATCCAGCTCTTCTAACACGGAAACTTACATCATCATCACCAAAGTCATGTACAAAAGCTAAGTCAAATACATCTCCAATAGCCGACAGACATTCTCTTGTAAACATAGTTCCCAATGTTATCAATCGGATACGTTCCTTCCATTTATTAGGATCTGATACATTATATTTCGCCGCAGCTGCCTGCATTTCATCATAAGTGCTGAACTCAAGATTTACCTGCTGGAAATTACTTACGTTTGAAGAAGCTGGATTTATCATTCCAATAGTCGGATCAGACTCAGCGCATTTTATAAGATTAGTAAGCCAGTTTTTTGTAACAATAACATCATTTGGAAGATGTACAAAATATTTTCCTTCCACAAATTTTGATATTTGCTGATAAGCAATTGGCGCACCGAGATTTCCGGTTAAATGTATAATAATTTTATCTTTGTAATTAACAGATTTAAAATAATCGAGAATACCGTTCCCAAGCTCGTTTTCATTATAAACTAAAATTAGTTTATACCTTACATCAGTCGTATATTTCAATAAGCTTTCAATACAGATTTTGGTAAGATCAAGTCTGTTATATGCCACAATTGCTATTGTTGCCGTTACATCTTCATTGTATGAATCAATGAGATTGCGTCGATTGGCATATATATCAGTAAAGTCATTACTTTCATGCTTTTTAGAAATATTCACTTTTATAATTTCATTACTATTAATTTCAACCATTAAAACCTCCGTTAAATATTATCACTGTACAATTTGCTATTATCAGTTTTCACATAAATAACCAATAAGTCTTTCAAATATAATTTCTGATTTTTCGAAGCAATTGTTAGCTAAGTACACAAACATTGAAGATGATATTAATTTATTATTGATAAAATTTTTTATTTTATGACTTTCCATAACGCCGAATTGTTCAATAACTTGCAAAATTTTAATAACTAAATCAATTTTATTAAATACATATCCTTTGTTAAGTCCGCCGTTAAAAATACAGCTGTTATTATTTTGCCTTTCCCTTAAAAATATTTCTATGGTATATATTGTAT
>CAMWXM010000394.1 GCA_947178195.1 uncultured Ruminococcus sp. | reverse complement strand
AATTTTGTGCTATAATATATCATAACAGATATAGAAATGACAGATAAATAATGAATTGCAAATAAGACACAATGTACAAATATATATCTTGGCTTTTGTGTATGTATACAAAATTTAAAAAAATGCTTAAATTTTGTATTTTTTTAGTTATAAAAATAATTATTTTGTATGAAAATGTATAAAAATGTATGAAAAAACCAAAATATTCAGGATAAAAATGTATTTTTTGGATTATATTGGGCGGATTTGCGACTAAATTTGCATTTCGTACCCAAAAACCATACCACTCGTACCATAAGTCGGTTTTTTATCTGTTTTTATGATATACTTATAAAAATGACAATTACAGAAACTTTTTAGATGAAAAAAATTATTAAATACCAATTGTTACATTTACAGCGTTTTTTTTACATTTTGAGTTTTTATGCGACTTTTTGTGCTATAATTATATTGAAATGATAATTGCTGCGAAATGCACAAATATCAAACATTGATTTTGTGTAAGTATACAAACTTCTGCAAAAATGCTCGAATTTTGTATCTTTTTGCCGACGAGAATGATTATTATATATATAGACCTGCAAATAAAAGTCAATGCTGTTTTGGAAGATTTCACAAAACTTTCACAAACAAGCCCATCAAATGAAAAAGTACACGACAAAAAGACCGCTTAGGCAGTCAAAAAATTAATTTTGTCGGCAGTCTTAATTTGCCTTCTGTTCAGAATCTATGAATAGAAGCTATGTATCTTGTATCTTTAAGTTCTCCTTGACTTTAGCACAGTATATGCGAAGAAATTTGTGAGCTGCGGCGATCATATATACCTTGTAAGGCTTGCCTTCAGAATGCTTCTTGTCGAGGAACTGATAAACAGGTTCATCAGCAGGTTGATTTTGAATGATATAGTCATAATTTGAAACAAGGTTTTGCGAAGCGATGGAGAACCTCGCTTGGATATGCTTCTTGATTTTGTATCGGTCTTTCCTGATTGATACGACGGCGGATCAATACCGGCTAATGCGACGATTGATTTGGAACTTTTAAATTGCCTGACGTTGCCGATTTCTGCGATAAGCTGAGAGCAGAAAACCTTTCCGACTCCGTAAAGGTTCATAACAGTTTCATACTCAGGAAGCTGCGATGAAAGGTTATCCATTTCCATTCTAAGAGTATTCAGAGTTTCAAGGGTGGAATTGAGCAACTTTACAGATTCTGTAATAATTTTTACTACCGAATCGGTCATGGGCAGAGAACTTACCTGAGTCCTTGAATAGGCGTGAATTTCCGCCACTTTTGCCTCGCTGTACTGATAATGATTTTTTCTGCACAAAATCTTGTATTTGGATTTGAATTTCGATAAAGAGAGCTTTGAAACAGAATCGACATGTGGAAATTTCATCGCAAAATCTACCCATTTTTCATGTCCGTCAGATTCTCTCTGAGGTGATGTGAACAGCTTATTTACGTCAGGAAAACAAGAATCAAGCAGAGAAATCAAATTATTTTTCTGCATAACCAATATCTTGTTGTATTGAATATACTGCCTGTTAATGGTCTTAAGCGTTTTTCGTATATCATTGACAGGCACATATTTACGAAGGTCTAGCCATTTATCAAGAGCATATGAAGCAAGCTTCAAAGAGTCCTTTTTATCGGTCTTGATTTTTCTCACACGGTTTGTGCTGTAGTCGTTTATCAGCAAAAGATTATAAAAGCTACAAGGCTTTTGAGTTCGCTGTCCGTGTGAAACACATCAAAAGGTTCAGCTAAGACAACCCCAAATGGTTGTATAACAGCAACTATGCTTTTACCTTTGAAAACGTCTATGCCTACTGCGTTCATAAACATCTCTCCTTACAATGAATTTGTGTAATCGGATAAACCACGCTTGGTGACACGAACGCGCCTATGGCGGCTCAACCTGCAAAAACGAACGCTGCAATGAAAACATGGATGACGGTCTATATAACGGGCGTGGCGTCCCAAGAAGTTGAACGTCAGTCCAATCACTGCTTTCATTATAGCTTAAGTAATAAGTGCGTGTAAACCATGACTGGCTTGTCATGGATTTAACGACTAAATTTATTGTAACAGAAGTTGTTCAAAAGTCTTTAAATTGAATAACTTATTATATAGAAGATAATTGTATATTATCACTATATCACCATTAATAAAGTTTTTCTTTATACGCTTAATATTGGAATTTAGGAGGATTAAACGATTTTGGATAATCAAAAAGATATAAGTACGAAGGATTTGCTTTTAAAAGATCTAATTGCACAAGTACAAAATGCAAATACAAAAAATTATATCTCAAATCGTATTTTGTCCCAATTGAATTGGTATGAAAATAATAGCAAAAAGAACAAAAAACAATATTATTTTTGGATGACAGTTTCAATCATTATGGGAGCTGTTATACCTATTGTTTCTATTTTAGCGAATGGCAAAACATGGATGAAAGTAGTGATTGCTGCTCTTGGTGCATCTGTCACAGCAATTAATTCATTTATTATATTGCATAATTTTAGAGATTTGTGGATAATTTATAGGAAAAACCGTGAAATTCTGCTTCAGACTTTATACTGTTATTTCAATAATGCGGGCATTTTCTCGCAAAATATAACACAACAAGAAAAAGATATTTTGCTTGTGAATATCTGTGAAGATGAGATTTCGAAAGAAATAAATGGATGGCAGTCGTATATGAAAAAATAATTAGGCAACAAAATGACGTTTGCATGTTCTGGGTGTTGAAATTACAAAAACACTAGAGCCTGTTCACATTAAAAGGCTACATCTAAGAAGTTTGCAAATTAAGAACATATATAATGTTATACGAAATTAGGGAGATTGCAATGAAATTATATGATGTTTTT
>CAMWXM010000393.1 GCA_947178195.1 uncultured Ruminococcus sp. | reverse complement strand
TTTTAAATCTGATCTGTAAATCACTTTTTTTTACATAACCTGAAAAAACTTTAATATATTTTGACAACATATTTTTTACCCTTTCCAAATCATCATCTGATGTATTAGGACCAAGAATAAAATTTGCATTTTTCCACTTGCTTAAATCAAATTTCAAATCTATAAACTCTATATCATTTTTAAATTGGTTAATTACAGCATTCGTGAATTTGTCATATAATGTATCTCCAAATTTAGCAATATTTTTTTTAGAAATCCCCTGTAATAAAAATCTCGTTTCTTTTTGAAACGCCCATGCCTCAGGCTTTACTCTACCAATCTTATAGTATTCTTTATTAATGTATCCATTCGGGTGTCCTGTTAAAAATCTTGGCCTTTCTTTCGTATATTCTACCGGTACTAAAAAATCATCATCGTTTTTACCATATATTTTAAATGCTAATACATCATTACCAACGCAATTTTTAATATGACAATCTTTGACATCTTCATCAATACTCAAAAAATTATCATTAGCTTCTATTCTTACTCCTTTCATGTTATCCGTATACATAGCCCACATTGGAATACTTTCTTCTCCGCATATAGTCCAACTGCTTGCATAATAATAAAGAGAAAAATCGAAATCGTCCCCACTTTTCCCCTCAAGTAAATCATCCATGTTTTTTAATGCATTTAATCTAATTGTACTATTTTTTAACATTAACTCTAATGTATCAATTTTTGTATAATGATAAATTCTACCCATATACAATCTCTCCTTAATAAATTAATAAATGCACTGTTAATCCAAATTGGGACAACTTAAACACAAGTATTTCAATACATCTTTTTCGTTCTGAATATCTTTATGCATACGCTGAAATTCCAATCTGCACTAAATAATCTTGACCTAAAATCTCTTGTCCGAGTATTCTTCAGCAACAGTAATCCTCATATCGGCGCAGCTTTTTCCACTATAATTTTAACACGATAAAATACAAGTTACATATTCATTATAACATATTTTTTGCAAATATGCAACGTTCAAAAGCCGCATATGTGAAAAATTCTATCATGTAAAGTTAAAGGAAACGCTGATTTGCTGAGTAGTCTTAGTAGGATAGTATAGGTAAATAAAATAGCTATTGTACCAAAGTAATCAGTACAATAGCTATTTACATAATTCGCTGTATTAGTCTTTTAACAATATTTTTGAGCAAACTTCTATATCGCTACCAATCTAATGACGAGGGGATATTATACATTATAACAGCACCGATCGGCTTATCAGTTTACAACAGTCTTCTCGGTCTCCTTGTCGAAGATGTGAATCTTGTTGGGGTCGATAGCAACCTTGATAGTGTCCTGAGGACGAGCGGTAGACCTGGGATCAACTCTCGCCGTAAGGGAAATACCCTCGCAGTTCAGATACAGATAGGTCTCTGCACCCATCATTTCCGTGATCTCAACCTCTGCCTCGATAATACCTGTCTTGGCAGCGGAAAGGAACATCTCTTCATCGTGAATGTTCTCAGGTCTGATACCCATAATGATTTCCTTGTCAACATACTCAGAAAGTACCAGATCGTCGATCTTGGACTCGGGGACTTCTACATAATATTTAACGCCGCGGCTTGTCTTGGTGTCCTCGGAGCCGAACTCAACGGTATATTTGCCCTCGATCTTTCTGAGAACAGCATCGATAAAGTTCATCTGAGGAGAACCCATAAAGCCCGCAACAAACTGGTTAACAGGATTGGTGTACAGATTCTGAGGAGAATCAACCTGCTGAACGAAACCGTCCTTCATAACCACGATACGGTCACCCATTGTCATAGCCTCTGTCTGGTCATGGGTTACATAAATGAACGTAGTACCCAGCTTCTGATGAAGCTTGGAGATCTCGGTTCTCATCTGAGCACGGAGCTTTGCGTCCAGGTTGGAAAGGGGCTCATCGAGTAAGAATACCTGGGGTTCACGCACAATAGCACGTCCTAAAGCAACACGCTGTCTCTGACCGCCCGAAAGAGCCTTGGGCTTTCTGGAGAGCAGGTGGGAAATATCGAGAATTCTTGCAGCCTCTTCAACCTTGCGGGCGATCTCGTCCTTGGGAACTTTTCTGAGCTTCAGACCGAATGCCATGTTCTCAAAAACGGTCATGTGAGGATACAGAGCGTAGTTCTGGAACACCATCGCAATATCTCTGTCCTTGGGGGCAACGTCGTTTACAAGACGGTCGCCGATGTAAAGCTCACCCTCGGAAATTTCCTCAAGGCCTGCGATCATACGCAGGGTGGTGGACTTTCCGCAGCCCGAAGGGCCTACAAGGATTATGAACTCCTTGTCCTTGATCTCAAGGTTTACGTCTGATACGGCAACAACGCCACCGGGATACTTCTTATAAATCGATCTTAGTGATAAACTTGCCATTATAAAGTGGACCTCCCTAATATAAATTGATGCCGAGGATATGATGCCGATTGTCGGCGCCGATTTTTCGGCTGCCCTTAAAATCGGTATAACGGTTTCACAATACCATATATCGGCCTTATATATATAATACCAAATTACTGACAGTAATTTCAAGTCTATTTATGCCCAAAGTTATAATTTGTTATTTATTAATTTTGACTAAAACCAAAATTTTCACCGAAGTTTGTCGAAAATTTCCTGGAATATTGCACAAAATTCATTAAATTTCATTGTGCAATATATCACACCTTACCAAAAAAGCTCGGAAAAATCCCGCTATTTTCGGGAAATAGCACATTTAAATTTCCTTCTCGGGAAAATTTTGGCGTATTGCACAAAGTTTTTGAATTTCATTGTGCAAAATTTCGCGACATTCACCTAAAGCCAGCCCCTCATCCAGCCAAAGCCCTCCTATTCTCACCCTTTTAAGGGATGCTACT
>CAMWXM010000392.1 GCA_947178195.1 uncultured Ruminococcus sp. | reverse complement strand
CAAACATCAAATTAAAAAACAAAACAAAAAAAAAACTGTTTATAAATATCAGTACAGCTGTTTTTCGTTTTATTTTTTTCTTGCTTATTAATGTTAATGCAATAAAAAAGATAAAATAGTCATAATAACTATTGAAGTCATTATATCAAGCATTGCATCCATTTTTTACCTCATTATTTTTAAGTATGGGCAACTTGGTTGCCCATACTTAAAACATTGTGAATTTATGATTCTACAAATTACATGTCAATATTAACATACATATGGGGTGTTATCGAAACCTTAGACGCATCCGCTGGAGCAGCTAACGCTGTTTCTTTAAATCTTCCCCTATATGTTGTCTTGGCATCTAACGTTACCGTAGCTGTTCCACACTGTGATTTGGGATATGACAAATAAGTAGTGCTTTGACTACTTGGCACTACTATGCCTGATTTAATTTGCACAGAGCAAGCATTAACCCAAACGCCAAGTGATGTTTTTTTCTGTATGTACCCATCAACTTTGCCTGTCCGTGCAGCAGTTGTATTTGGGGCAACAGATATAACAAGAGATGACGTAACAGTCTTAGGATTGGTTTGTGAATAAACAGTAGAAAACTCTGAACTATAAAAGTCCTTTTCTATTGCTGTCATACCAGATGTCGTAATATCATAAGTAATTCCACTTGCAGAAACAACAACTGCTCCTGTAACCGACATTACTGTTGCTGCAAGAAGCGCTGCAAGTGCTACCTTTTTACGTTTTGCCATAAACTTACCTCCAAAAATTATTCTGTAACAATATGTCGCGCTCATATATGTTACGTGATTTAAACTGAACATTCAGTATCGTATATATCAACACCTCGCTCAGCTGCTGCGAGACTATTGATACCTTAAACTTTGACAGTATCAGATTTTACCCCCGCAAAACTCTGCAAAGCAGGGATAAAATCCAATAACTGTTTGGGTTTTCCTATTCTCATACAGCCTTGAACTGACATTATGCCGCAAATCAGAACTTTCTCAATTTTTTAATTTTTTCCGATTCTTTAGGCTGAAAACGCCACAAAAAACAAGATGAATTAACTGTTTTTTCTGTAAATCTCACAGCAGTGCGAGAAATAGCCTTAAGAGCTTTTTGGGTACTTTTTACATCTTTCACAAAATCACTCCTTCCATTATTTTCTTTACAGTTTTAGTTTACTTTTTTCGATAAATTTTGTCAAGGTGTTTTACACAACAGACAGAATTTTGCTCTGAAAAAAAGTTGGCGAGTATAAATTTAACATAAAATTCACGCTCGCTTAACATTTAGCTATATAATGGGTAATGTGATCTCTGCTCTAAAGGACTTACTGTTATAATTTGTCATAAACACGCCTTCGTATTTCTCCACCGAAAATTTCACACTTTTTAAACCGACACCCGAATGATTTGGCTTTGTCGAAAGTAAATTTTTATTTTCTGTTTTTAAAACTCCATTAAAACTGTTTTCTATGTTTATAAGAATAAAATCATTGACACGAATCATGCTCATTTCTATATACTTCTCGCCTTTGACTTTATTGCAGGCTTCAATGGCATTATCCCATAAGTTAGCAAAAATTGCAGTAATATCTAAATCATCAACAAAATCTATTGGAACATCTTCTGCTGAAATTATAATATTGATTCCCTTTGATTTTGCGTAGGACATTTTTTGACTGATCACAACGCTTAATATTTTATTAGAACATTTAAAACCGCCAAATAATTCGTCCATTCGTTTGTAAACGTCTGATAAATATTGACTATGACTTTCATTATCATTTAGCTCGTTTGCCACCATAAGGTGCTTTTTTATATCGTGTATAATTGCTCTTGATTCTTCATATTTATGGCTTATTTCGGTATAATTTGACAAGTGCATTTCATTAAGCCGCTCCGCTAACGATAATTCATATCTGTACTTGTATGCCTCTGAAACTTGACTTAAAACATATGCTAAAAATAAGTTGATAAGCAAAAATCCTATCATAAATATAAACAATTTTATGCCACCGCTTCTGTCGGTTATTTCACCCGCATATGCTGTAACTGCCCAAATTTCAAAAAATGTCATTATTATCATAAATGCAGCTGTTTTAATTTGAACGCCTTGAAAACTGATTTTCTGTATAAAGGTTATATAAATTCTGTAAAATGCAAACATAAGAATAATATTGAAAATATCGCTTCCAAATGTAAGTTGATTATTGGACAATATTTCATTTAATGTGTTGCCTTCAATAACAGACCACATTAAAACAGTAATAGCATCGCTGAATACAAACATAAACCATATTAGTAGGTTATGAAGCCATATCTTTTTTATTTGAGATTCAAAAAACATGATACAAACAGCATTTGCAGAAATAAAAGAATAAACCATATTTACATACGGATTTCCAATTTGATTAACGCATATCATTAGTAAAACAGTAATTAAATATCCAATTAAATAATATCTCTTTTTTTCACATTTACATCCATAAATATTTTTATAAAATAAAAATATCAATAAATTAGCTGTAACGGCAATTATACTTTGACCGATAAAAGATACAATTTCAAAATTCATACAACAAACCTCATACTCTCATAAAGTTATGTAAACTTTCCTTAAATTCAAGTCGCTTTTTATAAGAAAGTGGTACATCACCTCCGCCTTTAAGATATACTTTATCAAGTCCCTTTGCAATAGATTTTACTTGCATAAGATTCACAATATAGCCTTTATGGGTATATGTGAATTGTGACTGATCTAATTTCTCATAAATTTCATATAAATTACCCCTGATAGAAATTTTTCCGTCAAGTGTTTTCATAATAATATTTCGTTGACCCTTATATTCAAAATAAAGTATTTCATCAGCGTTTTGGATAAGCTCATCA